>CAIMGI010000020.1 GCA_903840505.1 uncultured Bacteroidota bacterium | reverse complement strand
GTTTTTTTGTAAAATGGCAACACGCTCAGGATCCAAAATCGAGACCCAATAGCCGTTTCTCAGCAAATGTGAATGCAGGAAGTGCAAATTATAACCGATTCAATTCAACCAATACAAACCAATACTTAACAAACACCTTCCAATCCTCCATATCATATCAAAAAACCTTTGCCAATACCCCTTTTTCATTATCGGTGAATGCCCGTCATAGCCAAAACACCCTCACCCGCAAAGTAGATATAAGTGCTCCCGATATTACATTCGCAGCTCAGCGTTATTATTTATTTCGTCAAAAAAATAAAGTAGGAGAGTACAAATGGTACGAAAACATTGGTGCCAGTTATACTAACACCCTTCGTAACGATATCAGTTTCATTGATTCCACTATTTCTCAACCCACTTTTAATGCACTCGACCATATGAAATACGGAATGAAGCATTCAGTACCCATTACTACTTCAGTTAAATTTTTAAAATTCTTTACATTCAACCCTTTTGCTAATCTATATGCCAACCAATACTTAAAAACCTACAAAAGAGAATGGAATTCAGTAAAAGAAAAAATTGATACAGTAACTGTTGATGGCTTAAAAACATCTTTGGACTACTCAGTAGGAACATCTGTAAATACAAAATTGTATGGTATGTTACAATTTAAAAAATGTCCTGTTAAAGCAGTAAGGCAAGTGTTAACACCCGATGTAGGTTTCACATATATTCCAGGACTGGGAAAATACGACAGTATACAAAATCCGAATATCACAGACCCAAAACTCCAATACACCAAATATACCCTTTACGATGGAACAATTTATGGTGGAGCTAGTCCAATAGAAGCAGGAAATATAACTTTTGGCTTGAACAACAATCTGGAAATGAAAGTGAAATCCAAAAAAGATACAGCCAGTGGAACAAAAAAAATAAAAATATTTGAAAATCTCGGTATCAATAGCTTCTACAATATTATTGCAAAAGAGTTTAACTTGGCTCCCATTCGAATATCTGCACGAACACAACTATTTAAAGATGTTGCCATAAACTACAATGCAGGTTACGACCCTTATGTATTGGATGTAATAACTGGTAACCGTTTAAATATTTATGAGTGGAATCAAAATCAAAGAATTGGCAGACTTACCGATGCGAACGCATCCTTGAGTTTTAGTTTACGAAGCAAAAAAACTGCTACTGACAAAAAAAGAACCGACAGAGTAAGCAAGGATGAAATGGATAAAATAAACAGTACAAGTTACGATTATGTTGACTATACTGTTCCCTGGAATGTAAGTATCAGCTATAACATTACCTATTCCAAACCCGTGTTTGTTTCTACCTTAACGCAATCGGTGCGATTTTATGGCGATGTAAACATTACTGAAAAATGGAAAATAGGCTTTGACTCGGGATATGATTTTATAACCAATAAGCTAACACAAACCACGCTTGATATATACCGTGACTTACATTGTTGGGAAATGAAATTTCACGTAGTACCATTCGGTTCAATAAAAAGCTATAGCTTTGATTTAAAAGTAAAAGCATCAACGCTGCAGGATTTGAAACTTAGTCGCAGACGCAGTTGGTACGATCTACAATAAATGAAAAAAAATATATTCATCTTCCTTATTATACTATTGGCAAAAAACTCCTTTGCACAAACAAATGGAACATTTTCTTTAACACAATACTATACCGACTCCATCAACACACTAAACAGAACTCAAGGGAGCTTGGATACACTGAAAAAATTTTACACTGAAAAAAATATCGTTTTTGATTCCATTCTAAATGTAAGTTTATATGCCTTATCTTATGACTGGATGGGCACTCGTTACCGTTATTCAGGAAGTAATAAAAAAGGAATCGACTGTTCGGGATTTACAAAAAATATTTACAAAGAAATATATTGCAAAGAGTTACAAGGCGGAAGTACCGATTTATATGCCATTTCCACTCCTATTGAAAAATCAAATCTGAAAGAGGGGGATATGGTTTTCTTTAAAATAAAAAAAGGAAGAATTTCGCACGTGGGTGTTTATTTAAGAAATAATAAATTTGTACACGCATCAGTAAAAGGTGGTGTAATGATTAACGATTTAGACGAGGCATATTATAAAAAATACTTTTTTAAAGGTGGTCGATTATAAACTTAATATATACAAATGAAAACATTGATATTAAACAACCAGCAAATACAACAAAAAATTAACCGAATGGCTTACGAAATTTACGAAAGCAATTACGATGCTGAAAAATTGGTATTGGCGGGTATTGCCGACCGTGGTTATACCTTAGCAAAAAAACTTAAAAAAGCATTAAATGAAATTTGTACAATAGAAATTGAGCTGTTGGAAGTTTTTGTAAACCGCGAAAACCCAATTGAAGAAAAAACAAAAACACAATTAAACACAACCACTTTAAACAACAATATTATTATTGTGGTAGATGATGTACTAAATTCGGGCAAAACCCTTATTTATGGTGTAAAACATTTTTTGACCATTCCTATAAAAAAAATATCAACTGTGGTGCTTGTGGATAGAAATCACAAACGTTTCCCGATACAAGCCGATTATGTTGGATTGAGTTTGGCAACAACAATGCAAGAACATATAAACGTTGAATTTGAAGAAGGAAACGATTCTGTCTTTTTGGTTTAATTTTTATTCTGTATTATTTCAACCAACGCATCCACTTTTATACCTTTTGCAGGCATTGTATACTTAGCTAATTCGTAATAAATACTTCTTTTTTCCAATTGAACCGTAATATATTCGAGAAGTTCATTTTTATTTTTCCCCTTTAGCAAAGGTCTTTCTGTTTTTGCATCTATTAACCTGTTAACAAGGTCAATGGGATTCATTTTAAGGTAAATGGAAATCCCTGTACTGTTTATTAATTCAATATTATTTTCAAAACATGGAGTGCCGCCTCCTGTAGCTATAACAACATTATCTAATTTAGAAACGGTGTTTAAGCAAACACTTTCAATTTTCCGAAAACCTTCCTCCCCTTGCTTTTCAAATAGTTGGGAGATGCTCTCGCCTTCTTGCTCTTCAATAAATTTATCGAGATCAATACAGGAATATGCCAACCTCGCGGCAAGCTTTTTTGCAACAGAGCTTTTACCACAGCCCATATATCCTATTAAATAAATTCTCATTGAATTGTATACTAGCTTATTATAAATATTTTACAAAAATAGGCAAAAGCATTTTGTAGTATAAATTATTGAAAGTATATTTGCGCCTCTTAAAAAAAAGATTCCGTAGCTCAGCTGGTAGAGCATAACACTTTTAATGTTAGGGCCCTGGGTTCGAATCCCAGCGGGATCACTGAAATAAGAACAAAAAGCCTCACAAACAAATAGTTGTGAGGCTTTATTTTTAATTCGCATAGATTTACATTCAGTACACTATTCGGGTTATGTCACATCTATTTACATAAAATCAAAAAAGTTTAAAACCAAATCTAGCACTTTTCTATTTCAAGTATAAAATGCTGCAGGACCATAGCGAAACCTTATTTTACTATTGGTCGACTTTATTCACAAATTGTTAACATCAATTAATAACTTGTAGCCTATCCAATACCATTATTAGGCTACATCATTCTAAATTTACAATCCTAAAAAACGTAATTTATGTCGTCCGAAGTTGAAAAAGTAAACTGTTTTATCATTGGTTCAGGTCCTGCAGGGTATACAGCTGCAATATATGCATCGCGTGCAGGTTTAAAACCACTTATGTATCAAGGCTTACAGCCGGGTGGACAATTAACCATTACCACCGAAGTTGAAAATTATCCTGGCTATCCGGATGGGATACAAGGTCCGGAAATGATGGAGGATTTTAAAAAACAAGCCGAGCGTTTTGGCGCAGATGTACGTTGGGGAATAGTAACTTCAGTAGACTTCTCGGTTTTTCCACGAAAAATAGTAACCGATGACAATAAAACGATTTTAGCGGATACAGTAATCATTGCAACCGGAGCATCTGCAAAATGGCTGGGGATTGAAAGCGAAGAAAAATTTAACGGCTTTGGTGTTTCAGCTTGTGCTGTTTGCGATGGCTTCTTTTTTAAGGGGCAAGATGTTGCTATAGTTGGTGCAGGAGATACGGCTGCCGAAGAAGCTTCATACCTTTCAAAATTATGCCGTAAAGTGTATATGATTGTGAGACGCGATGAAATGCGTGCATCAAAAGCAATGCAAACGCGTGTGGAAAATACGCCCAACATTGAAATTTTATACAACCACTCTACTGTTGAAATAATGGGCGACAAAAGTGTTCATTCGGTAAAAGTGTTGAACAACAAAACCAAGGAAGAAACGGTACTAAATGTTTCCGGTTTTTTCGTGGCAATAGGCCATACACCCAATTCGGGAATATTTAAAGACTTTTTAGAAATGGACGAAAATGGCTATATAAAAACTATTCCCGGTAGTTCTAAAACCAATGTTGAAGGGGTGTTTGCTTGTGGTGATGTACAAGACCATATTTACCGACAAGCTGTTACAGCTGCCGGAAGTGGTTGTATGGCTGCCTTGGATGCTGAAAGATATTTGGCAGCAAAAGGAATCCATTAAGTCGTTTAATGTATTCCATTGTAAACACTGACGATGGTTCTCATTCCTTGTATGCAGAACATTTAAAGGAACAGTATCATTCAAAAAATGGTGCCATCAATGAATCAAACCACGTTTTTATTCAAGCCGGATTGCATTTTGCTATCAAGCATTTTGCAAACATTCACATTCTCGAAATTGGATTAGGGACAGGTTTAAATACTATTCTTAGCCTTAAAGAAAATAAATCTCTCAACAAAAACATTCAGTACAATGCACTCGAGCCATTTCCTATCCAGAAGGAAATTGCACAACAACTAAACTATGTTTCATTGCTGGGCTCTGAATTTGAATCGGCATTTGAAAAAATACATTCGGATGAATGGGGAAAAGAAATTGAATTAGCACCTGATTTTAATTTCAAAAAATTACTGCAAAAATTGGAAGATTGGGAAAACGACAAAAAATACAACCTCATTTACTTCGATGCCTTCTCGCCTGCAACACAACCCGAACTATGGACAAAATCAGTGTTTGAAAAAATAGCTGGATTGTTAATGGACAATGGCTGTTTGGTAACATATTGCGCAAAAGGGGAAGTAAAACGTTTATTAAAATCGGCAGGTTTAGTGGTGGAGTCTTTACCCGGACCTATTGGAAAAAGAGAAATGGTACGTGCGATTAAACAGTTGTAAAATTAAAAAGACTATTGCAAATAGTTTATAAACAATGCCAAATAATTTTATCTTTACATCATAAACAAAAATTTACATAATGGATTTAAGTAGATTAAAAAAACGTGCTTCTTTTCCTTTCGAAACCATCGCCACAGCTGTTGCTTTTTCTCCCCGATTAGAATCCATTCTTGCTGAATCAAAAAGAGTATCAGTACTGTTTAATGCGAATTTAGTTTTGATTCATATTGGTGAAAAAACAAGTGAAAAGGAAGAAACATTGGATAAACTTATTGAAAAAATAGGTTTTGATAAAAGTAAATACCGTGTTATATGGATGGATGGTGACCCTGTTGATACCATTTTAAAATTATGTAAACTAAATGTTGTTGACTTAATTATTTTAGGAGCTTTAGAAAAAGAAAATCTGTTTAAGTATTATGTTGGCTCCATTGCCCGTAAAATAAGTCGCAGGGCAAAATGTTCGGTATTGCTATTGACTCACCCGAGTGTGAGTCCTAAAAAATTCAAGAAAATTATTATTAATGGAGTAGATAATATTAAAACAATTCACACATTAAGAACAATGGTGTATTTTGCCCGTTACGAAAAAATAAAAGAGATAACAGTAGTGCAGGAAGTAAACATCCCAACCTTGGCAATGACAATGGCCGATAGCAACACAGCACCTGAAGCAAATAAAATAAAAAAAGAAATGGTTCAGGAAGAAAGCACGAAGTTGCAGGCAATGTTGGATGGCTTGGACAAAATGGACATTGAAGTGAATATGAAAATAGTGAATGGTAAACCCGGTTATGCCATTTCTAATTATGCAAAAATTAAAAATGCCGATTTATTGGTATTTAATTCTCCCGATACTCACTTAGGTATATTCGACAGAATATTTACGCACGACATTGAATATGTACTTGCTGATTTACCTTGCAATTTATTAATTGTTCATTCAAGGGTTTAATGTACAAACTTTCACATCACGATTTAATTGTACTGTTGACTGCTATGTCTGCTATGCTTATATTTTCGCGCATTGCATCAGAGTTGGGGCGCAAATTTAAATTCCCAGGAGTAATGGGTGAACTGGTTGTTGGAATTTTATTAGGCCCTACCATATTGGGAGAAATAGCACCCGATATTTCACATTCACTTTTTCCGAAAACAGGAAACGTAAGTATTGCCTTGGATGGCATTGTGAAAATATCGGTAATAATGATGTTGTTTGTTGCCGGCCTGGAAGTGCAACTCCCACTAATGTTAAAACAAGGTAAGGCGGCAGTATACACAAGCAGTTTGAGTATGGTAATTCCATTTCTTACAGGATTTTTAGTAGCCTGGTTTTCCCCTGCTTTGTTTGAAATAAAAGACGAGAAACAACATTTGCTATTTTCATTGTTTTTAGGAACCGCACTTGCTATTTCAGCATTGCCTGTAATTGCTCGAATTCTAATGGATATGAATATTTTTAAAACCCGCATCGGGATGATTATTATTGCATCTGCAATGTTTAATGATCTACTGGGTTGGCTCATATTTTCATTTATCATTAGTTTTATGAACGATGGTGCAAATACAGTTAATGTATGGTATTCTATGGCATCCATTATTGGTTTTGGATTGTTTATGTTAACGCTCGGCAAAAAAATAATTGACAGATCATTGCCTTGGATACAAACAAAATTATCGTGGCCCGGTGGTGTGTTGGCCATATTATTAGGATCCTGTTTTTTATGTGCAGCCTTTACCGAATCCATTGGAATACACGCTATTTTAGGTGCCTTTATTGCTGGCATAGCATTTGGCGACTCAGTTCACTTGAATGAAAAAGCACGCGAAATTATTCACCAATTTGTTACCAATATCTTTGCTCCCCTATTTTTTGTTTCCATAGGACTAAGTGTAAACTTTATTGAAAATTTTAATTGGCTGATTGTGGTAATCATTTTAGTATTGGCATATGTAGGTAAAGTTGCAGGGGCAGGTATTGGTGCGTATTTAGGTGGTTTTACAAAAAAAGAATCTTTGGCAATTGGTTTTGGTATGAATGCTCGTGGTGCAATGGAAATAATTTTAGGTAACTTAGCATTAAATGCGGGACTGATTAATGAAACAGTATTTGTTGCACTTGTTATTATGGCACTTGTTACTAGTTTATCAAGCGCCCCATTGATGCGCAAATTTTTAGAACTAAAATAAAATACAGCATTATGAAAAAAATAATCATCCTGTGTTTGCTTAGCTTGTTGGCAAACGGTGTAAAATCACAAATAACCTGCAGAGAATTCGATCACCAACCTGTAACTGATACAAGAGAAGAGTTAAAAGCTAAAAAATACGATGCGGAGTATGAGTACAGCAATACATTCGCCAATGAGGAACTAAATGAATTTGTAATTCGCTTGGCTGCCGATAGCACCTATTATATTGTGGGTGTAGGTGGTAAATCGGTGAAAGAATACAATGTTACCATTCTTGACCCATCAAAAAAATGTTATTCGAACAGAAAAAGCAAAAGACAAAAAAAACATTTTCGAATACTCACCTCCCAAAGATGGGGAATATACCATTCAAATAGTAGTGCTGTGCAAAAGCAATAACTGCGCCTATATTGGGGTGTTTGGAAAACCGAAATAAAAGTATTGCATCATTCGGACTTTCTACGATAAATTAGATTGGTCGTTAAAAAAAGCAAGCTAAGCGAATTATATAATTAATTGGTATGATTCGCGATTTGATAGAATTAGCAAAACACCAGCAATATAAATACATGCAGAGGCTTTTTAACTCTTTAAGAAGTGGCTATTATATTAATATATAAAGCTGAAATTTAAATTATTAATGTTACATTCGTAACACTAAATTAATACCTCTAACTAGTTGATGGCACTATTTTCGAAAGATGTTTTTGGTCACTATAATATTTTAAAACGTATTTTAATTTCTGTCGTTGGTTTGATTACTTTTCCACGTTTCAACTGGATTAACAAAACAAAAATTACTGGAACAGAACACCTTGAAAAATTAAGGGCTAAAAATGTACTTTTTGTATCCAACCATCAAACTTACTTTGCCGATGTAATAGCAATGCAACACGTTTTTTGTAGTGTAAAATGGGGGTTCAAAAATTCTATTCGCAACCCAATATACTTACTAAACCCAATGATAACAAGTAGTTTTATTGCTGCCAAGGAAACTATGAAAGCGGGATTACTACCCAAAATATTCGCTTATGCAGGTTCCATATCCATCAAAAGAACTTGGAGAGAAGCCGGAAAAGACATCAACCGACAAGTGGATTTGTCGGAAATCACAAAAATAGAAAATGCACTCAACCAAGGCTGGGTAATTACATTTCCACAAGGAACTACAACCCCATACGTTGATGGAAGAAGAGGAACGGCTCACATCATAAAAGAATTTAAACCAATTGTAATACCTGTTGTAATTGATGGATTCAGAAGGGCCTTCGATAAAAAAGGATTGAGGCTAAAAAAAAGAGGCGTGAATTTATCCCTTACATTTAAGGCTCCCATAGAGATTGATTTTAATGATACGTCCGACAGTATAATGGATAAAATAATGTTCGAAATAGAGCAAAGCAAAATTTTTGCTTTCGAAAAAAATGAAGCAGTAAAAATTGAGGTTTAAACTCATAACACCTTCACTATGCGAAAAATATTTCTAAGCTACGGCTCTATTTTTGGGATGCTGGCTGTTATGCTAGGTGCAATGGGAGCACATGCTTTAAAAAACCAGATATCTCCCGAACAATTAATAAGCTATGAAACAGGCGTTAAATACCAAATGTATCACGCTTTCGCTTTACTCATTATTGCCTTATTAATGGACAAGCTCGACAATAAACTGCTGCAATACAGTGGCTTCTTTTTTATTGCGGGTGTATTTCTGTTTTCGGGCTCGGTATACTTATTATCACTTAAAAATATATTGGGTATTGAAAGTTGGACATTTTTAGGTCCCATTACACCTCTTGGTGGAGTTTGTTTTATAACAGGTTGGATTTTTATTTTATTGGCTACCTTCAAATTAAAAGTATAGTATGAGCTATTCACAATATAAAGAGCAATTGCAAAAAATTGCGGATGTTAATTATTCATCGGCATTGTTAAGTTGGGATCAAGAAGTGTATATGCCACCCAAAGGGGCAGAAATAAGGGCACGTCAGCTATCAACACTTGCAGGTATTGCACACGATATGTTCACTTCCGATGCCTTTGGTGAACTCTTAAACAAATTAAAAACGGATACTTCCTTATCTAAAAAGGAAGCAAAAAACATAGCTGTAACACTTAAGGATTATACCGATAGAAAAAAATACAGTCGTGAATTTGTAGAGCTGATGAGCAAAACAATTTCACAAACATTTCAGGCCTGGCAAGAGGCAAAAGAAAAAAACGACTTCTCCATTTATGCCCCTGAGCTCGAAAAATTAGTAAAACTAAAAAGGGAAGAGTGTAGTATTTTAGGGTATAAAGACCATCCTTACGATGCTCTGCTCGACCAATATGAGCCGAAAGCAAAAACTGCCGACTTAAGCATTCTTTTTAGTGATGTTAGAATGCAACTGGTAGATTTTGTAAAAAAAATTGCTGATAAGCCACAGCTCAACGGTGATTTTATGTTGCGTCATTTTGACAAGGACACACAGTGGAAATTCGGTTTGGACCTTTTGAAACAAATGGGTTATGATTTTGAAGCTGGCCGACAAGATATTTCGTCACACCCTTTTACCATCAATTTTAATTCGCAAGATGTAAGGGTTACTACACGTGTAAATGAAAATAATTTGCACGAAATGATATGGAGTTGTGTACACGAAGGCGGACATGCTTTGTACGAACAAGGTTTGGATATTAACGACTACGGACTACCTTCGGCAGAAGCCATTTCATTGGGTATTCACGAATCGCAATCACGCCTGTGGGAGAACAATGTGGGAAGAAGCTTAGGCTATTGGAAACACAATTTCCCTTTGATACAATCCTATTTTCCCAATGAGCTAAAGGATGTAAGTGTTAATGATTTTTACAAGGCGATGAATCTGGTAGAGCCTTCTTTGATACGTACAAGTGCCGATGAGCTCACCTATCATTTTCACATTCTTATCCGTTTTGAAATTGAAAAGGCATTAATTGAAGGAAGCATTGAAGTGGCTGACTTGCCTACTCAATGGAACAAAAAATACAAAGAATATTTGGGTATTGATGTTCCCGATGATGCACACGGAGTATTGCAGGACATCCATTGGAGTCATGGCAGTTTTGGATACTTTCCTACCTATTCCTTGGGAAGTTTTTATGCAGCTCAATTTTTCAAGCAAGCAAAAAAAGAAATACCAACATTGGAAAGCGAAATAGAAAAAGGAAATCTGAAGCCCCTACTCGATTGGCTTCGCCTTAAAGTACATATACACGGAAAATATTATTCAGC
>CAIMGI010000019.1 GCA_903840505.1 uncultured Bacteroidota bacterium | reverse complement strand
GGCGAAGGTAATTTCCAAGAATTACAAACAGGAATTACAAATATTGTTAGATATATAATTTCAGAAAATTTTCATTTAGAAAAAGCAATAACATTATCATCTAAATCTGCTTACCTGGCTTTTCCTTGTAGCGGAGACGGGAGTTGAACCCGTGACCTCAGGGTTATGAATCCTGAGTTTTTTCCATATACTATTCATCTTTCTGCTTTTTATGAATGTAAATCTACGATGTACCGAAGTATAAAGCAAATTAGAAATTCTAGTACATCGTGCTTGCCCGCAAGCTGGCCCCTTCACTAAAAAAGCATACTATGCTTTTTCTTTACGTTCGGTCCTCCGCAAGCCGGCTCCTGCACTAAAAATATACACCGTACATTTTCTTAACGCACGGTCCTCCGCAACACGTAAAATGAATTGTTTTGTATAAATAATGATTTGTTAGGGATATTTAAATCTAATCCCTAGTCCAGCTGATCCAGCTTTCTTGGAATGGTATTTTCCACGCCTTCGTGTTTTATTTCCTTCTTTACCTCACCTGTCTCTTTCTCTTCCTTCTCTAAGTTATTTATGCTGTCTTGTATATCGCGTTGAATGCCGTTGGTAGCATCTTTAAATTCACGAATACCTCTACCCAATCCGCGAGCAATATCGGGAACACCTTTAGAACCAAAAAAAAGGATGATTACCAATACCACAATCATCACCTCTCCTCCACCCAAATTCAAGAACAACAGCGTATTCATTTTGCAATTTTATTAGGATACAAATGTAATAAAAAAGGGCTTCACATTTCTATGAAGCCCTTTTTAGAAAATTTAAATTTCCTTATTTTTTAGGAAGCTCTTCTTCCTTTTTGTCAAAGTCGATTACAATTGGAGTTGCAATACATATTGATGAATAAGTACCAATTACGATACCAATTAACAATGCGAAAGAGAATCCACGAATAACCTCACCACCGAATATAAAGATGGCAAGCAATACGAAGAATATAGTTAATGATGTATTGATAGTACGACTTAAAGTACTGTTCAATGCATAATTAATAATGCTGTTTCTTTCTTTGCCTTCCAAATCCTTTTTATTGTTAGAGGTTAAATACTCTCTGATTCTATCGAACACAACCACCGTATCGGTCATTGAATAACCCATTACGGTTAATATAGCCGCAATAAAATGTTGATCAATTTCCAAGGAGAATGGTAATAAACCATTGAAAATGGCATAAAACGATAATACTATGAGCACATCGTGGAAAAGAGCCGCAACGGCACCCAATCCATATTGCCACTTACGGAAACGAATAAAGATGTAGATAAACATTAACAAACAAGAAAATAAAATAGACCAAACAGCCGATACTTTAATATCATCAGAGATATTCTCTCCTACTTTTTGAGAACTCATTATCTCGTGTTTTCCAAATGCATCCAATCCTTCATTCAACTTACCTTCTACTACACCATCTACCGCTTCAGAATTATCTTCAATCATATAGGATGTAGTAATCTTTAACTGGTTGGCATCCCCAAAGGTTTTTACTTCGGGAGCACTTCCAAATGATTTTGCCAATGCTTCACGTACCGGACCTGTTTCCATATCCTTATCAAAGCGCACTACATAGGTTCTTCCTCCTTTAAAATCGACACCAAAGTTTAAGCCCTTTTGAGTAAATGCTACAACACCCGCTAAAATGATAACAGAAGAAATGATATAATATATTTTTCGTTTACCAACGAAGTTGATATTTACATTCTTAAACGCATTTGCCGTAAGCTTTGTTGAGAAGGTAACATCTTTGTTTTTCTCCAACATTGAATCGAAAATTAAACGCGATATAAATATTGCAGAGAACAATGAAGTTAAAATACCAATGATTAAAGTGGTAGCAAAACCTTGAATAGGACCGTTACCAAAAGAGTACAAAATAATACCCAACAATAAAGTGGTTACGTTGGAGTCAATGATTGACGACATTGCGTTTCCGAAACCATCCTTCACAGCTTGTTTCACTGAATTTCCGGCAGCTAACTCTTCACGAATACGTTCAAATATTAAGATGTTCGCATCCACCGATAGTCCTATTGTAAGCACTATACCTGCAATACCCGGCAAGGTTAATACAGCGCCCAATGAGGCTAGTACACCCATGATAAAGAATACGTTTGCAAACAAAGCGATATCGGCAACCCAACCTGCTTTGCTGTAATAGAAGCCCATAAACAATAACACCACAATAAGTGCTATAATAAAGGAAAGGAAACCGGCATTGATTGCCTCTTGTCCTAACGATGGTCCAACGATTGCCTCTTCCACGATACGTGCAGGAGCAGGAAGTTTACCAGCCTTTAAAATATTCGCTAAATCTTTCGCTTCCGAAATATCAAAGTTACCGGTAATCGATGAACGACCACCACTAATTTCAGCATTTACAGTTGGGAATGAATACACGTTATTGTCCAACACAATGGCAATACTTTTACCGATGTTATCGGCAGTTAAACGTTTCCAAGTTTGAGCACCTTCGGCATTCATTGCCATTGATACTTCTGCTTTTGACGAATTTTGTGAATAGTCACCGACTGGCCGTCAATCG
>CAIMGI010000018.1 GCA_903840505.1 uncultured Bacteroidota bacterium | reverse complement strand
GTAGCGAGTGATACTTTGTGTGATGGCGAGTGTGTAAACTTAATAGCCCCTCCGGGAGCTCAATCCTATACCTGGTCAGGTCCGGGAGCAGCTCAAGGAGCAAACACCCAAATCATCAACACCTGTTTACCGGGCGTTTACTCAGTACAATCAACCTCAGTAACAGGTTGTCCAAACCCAACCTTACAATATATGTTGAGTTTGTATCCTGATCCAACAGCAGCAATAGTAGCAGCTCCAGTACCTTGTACCTTAACGGTAAACTTTACCGATGCCAGTACGATACCGAACAACTTTAACAATACCACAATAACACAATGGGCTTGGGATTTTGAGAACGATGGCACGATGGATACCACAGTTCAGAACCCATCGCACACGTATAACGCACCGGGTAACTACACAGTATTATTGGCAGTAACCACAGCTAACGGTTGTAGAGATACCATTACTTTACAAGTAGCAGTATTTGATAACCCAACGGCATTGTTTACAGCAACAACAGTATGCCAAGGTACAGCAACCCAGTTTACAGATCAATCAACTACAACAGTAGGTGTAATCAACCAATGGGCTTGGGACTTTGACAATAACGGAACAACCGATAATGCTACCCAAAACCCGACATATGTATTCCCTAACGCAGGAACATTTTTAGTAAAACTAACCGTAACCAATAGCTTTGGTTGTATAGGTGACACACTGATGAGTGTAACAGTACATCCAAATCCAACGGCAATCTTTACAGCACCTGCAGTATGCCAAGGTACAGCTACGGTATTTACTGACCAGTCGACTATCATCGGAGCAGGAAATAACATCACTACTTGGAGCTGGACTTACGGTGACGGAACGCCAAATGGCAATATCCAAAACCCGACCCATACCTATGCAGCCGCAGGAACGTATGTAGTCATACTAACAGTAACTACCAACAATGGCTGTACAGGCACCATTCAACAGAACGTAATAGTACACCCAAATCCAACAGCAGACTTTACTTTTAATGCACCTTGCTTAGGACAAGCAACCAGCTTTACAGATATATCGGTAGTTGTAGGAAACGGAAACAATATAAACGGATGGAGCTGGAACTTTGGAGATGGTCAAAATGGCAACACCCAAAACCCATCCCATACTTATGCCAATCCAGGAAATTACAACGTAACACTTGTTGTAACAACTAACAACGGTTGTACATCAACCATTACGCATCCAATAGTAGTAAACCCAACAGCCAATGCTACGTTTATCTACACAACCGTATGTCAAGGAACAGCAACACAATTTACAGATCAATCAGCAGTAGGAAACGGAAATACGATAACAGTTTGGGCTTGGGATTTTAATGCCGATGGCATCACAGACGATGTGAATCAAAACCCAACGTATGTATTCCCAACACCGGGTAGTTTCCCTGTAATGTTAACGGTAACAACAAACAATGGTTGCCAAGGACAAATAGTAATTCAAGTAACTGTAAACCCAAATCCGGTCGCAGCCTTTACCCAAAGCAACGTATGCTTGGGTACAGTAATGCAATTTACAGATGCTTCAACCATCACCAATGGAAATACGATAACAGGTTGGGCTTGGGATTTTGATAACAATGGCAGCATAGATGCCAACTCACAAAACCCAACGTATAACTATGGAGCAGTAGGAACGTATACAGTAGTGTTAACAGTAACAAGTAACAACGGTTGTGCCGGAACAATAAGTCAACAAGTAACAGTACATCCAAATCCAACAGCTTTGTTTATCAACACCACAGAGTGTTTGGGTACAGCAACTGTATTTACCGATCAATCAACGGTAATCGGAGCAGGAAATACCATTACTACTTGGGCTTGGGATTTTAACAACGATGGCACAGTGGATAACAATACTCAAAACCCAACGTATGTATTCCCTGTAGCAGGAACCTACACTACCCAACTTACTGTAACTACCAACAATGGTTGTACAGCAGTAACCACTTTACAGATAGTAGTAAATCCGGCACCACAGCCAAACTTTACAGCTAGCTCAGTATGTTTAAACAACCTTACTTCTTTCACCGATGGTACAATAATCGGTAACGGAAACAACATAACAGGTTGGGATTGGGATTTTGGTGATGGAACACCACACAACAATACCCAAAATCCGGTACATATGTATGTAACAGCAGGCACGTACCAGGTAAAATTGGTAGCAACATCAAACAATGGTTGTCCGAATGATACCACCATAGCAGTAACAGTTCATCCATTACCGGTGGCAGGATTTACAGCAATCGATGTATGTTTGTTACAAACAACGAACTTTACAGATATTTCAACAGTAAACGGAGCAGGTAATACAGTAACAGGTTGGGATTGGGATTTTGGTGACGGAGCAGCACACGGCTTAACCCAAAACCCAAGTCACTTGTACACCAGCGATGGCGTATACAATATTACCTTGATAGTTACTACTAATAATGGCTGTAAGGATACCACCACTAAACAAATAATGGTATATCCAAACCCTGCAACCAGATTTACAGGCACCAACTTAGCAGGTTGCGGACCGGTAAATGCAATCTTCACAGATGGCACAACAATCACATCGGGCACGATAACAGGTTGGGATTGGGACTTTGGTGATGGCACAGCACACGGCAATACCCAAAACCCGACACACAGTTATACCGTACCGGGAACCTATACAGTAACCTTAACAGCAACAAGCGACAAGGGTTGTACCTCATCGTTCACGGTAACGGATATGATCCGAGTAGACCCATATCCAATCGCAGAATTTATGGTAGCTCCACAACCAACCACTATCCGTAACCCAAAGATTACTTTTACAGATATGTCAAAAGGCGCAACAGGTTGGGCTTGGGATTTTGGTGACTTAGCACCGAATGATATGAGCGATGTAAGTTCAGACCAGAATTCGTTGTATGTATACAGACAACCGGGTACTTATGAGCCGATGTTGATAGTAACCAACCAATTTGGATGTACCGATACCATTACCTTGAAGTTAACCATTGGTCCAGACTTCTCATTCTATGTGCCGAATGCTTTTACACCAAACGGTGACGGAGTGAATGATGGCTTCAATGGAAAAGGTGAAGGAATAGCGGAGTATGAGATGAATATCTTTGACCGTTGGGGAGAGTTAATCTTCCGTTCACAAAGTTTGACAGACAACTGGGATGGAACAGCAAAATTCAGAACCACCCAATGTCAGCAAGATGTATATGTTTACAAAATCAGAATCAAGACCATCTTCGGAGAATCGTTTGATTATGTGGGCAATGTTACATTGGTGAGATAAGCTAAATAGATAAAACAATAACACAACGAGCGGTTCGTATACACGAACCGCTCGTTTTTTAATATAAATAAAGAATGTCTGAAATCATTACAAGCTTACAAAATCCAAGAATAAAAAACATCGTTAAGCTTGAAAAAACGGCCGAAAGAAAAGAGCAAAACCTTACAAAAATAGAAGGTCTCAGAGAATTTTTTATTGCACTAGAAGCGGGCATAGAAGTTAAAACGATATTCATTTGCCCTGAGATAATAGATGAAAAATCAAAATCGAAAATCGAAAAAGCAATACCTAATTCGAATATAGTTTATATTACAAAGGCGGTATTTGAGAAAGTGGCTTACCGTGAAAATTCGGATGGTATAATTGCCTTGGTGACACCGAGGGAATTAAAATTTTCACAAGTAAAATTAAGTACAAATCCGCTGATAATTATATTGGAGTCGGTTGAAAAACCAGGAAATTTAGGAGCTATTTTAAGAACTGCCGATGCTGCAAAGGTGGATGCAGTAATCGTTTGCGATCCAAAAACAGATACCTATAATCCAAATACCATTCGTTCCAGTGTGGGTTGTATTTTTACCAATCAAGTTGTTGTTTGCAATATAGAAGAAGCAATAGAATGGTTAAAAAATAACCATATACACAGTTATGCAGCAGCACTTACTGCTAAAAAATACTATCACGAATCAGATTTATCAGGTGCTGTTGCTTTTGTTATGGGAACCGAAGCAGTTGGTCTTTCAGAAAAATGGTTAAAAGGTGCCGATGAACAAATAAAAATACCAATGTCTGGAAAAATTGACTCATTGAATGTTTCTACAAGTTGTGCTATATTGGTGTTTGAGGCAATGCGACAAAGAGGCTTTAATCACTAGGCATACCTTGCTTAAAGTTTTTATCTTTGCATCTAAATAATATTAGAATATATGGCAGACGATAAAAAAGTTATTTTTTCGATGGTGAAGGTGAGCAAGATATTTCCACCTCAAAAACAAGTACTCAAAGATATTTACCTTTCGTTTTTTTACGGTGCAAAAATAGGCATCATAGGATTGAATGGTTCGGGAAAGTCTACTTTGCTGAAAATAATTGCAGGCGTAGAAAAATCCTTTCAAGGGGATGTTGTTTTTTCGCCTGGCTATTCGGTAGGCTATTTGGAGCAGGAGCCACAGTTAGATGAGACCAAAACGGTAAAGGAAATTGTGATGGAAGGAGTGCAAGAAACTGTTGATTTGTTAAAGGAATTTGAAGACATTAACAATAAATTTGGTTTGCCTGAAGTATATGAGAATGCTGATGAGATGGAGAAGTTGATGAACCGACAAGCAATTATTCAAGATAAAATTGATGCTGCGAATGCCTGGGAATTGGATAATCAATTGGAAAGAGCAATGGATGCTTTGCGTTGTCCGGAAGGAGATACTTCTGTAAAAGTACTATCAGGTGGAGAAAGAAGACGCGTTGCTTTATGCCGTTTGTTGTTAAAAAAACCATCTATACTATTACTCGATGAGCCTACGAATCACTTGGATGCCGAGTCGATAGATTGGTTAGAACAATTTTTACAAAATTATGAAGGAACAGTAATTGCAATAACCCACGATAGATACTTCCTTGATAATGTAGCCGGTTGGATATTGGAGCTGGATAGGGGTGAAGGTATTCCTTGGAAAGGAAATTATTCGTCTTGGTTAGACCAAAAGGGTAAACGCTTAGCACAGGAAGAAAAAACGGAGAGTAAGCGTCAAAAAACATTGGCTCGTGAGTTGGAATGGGTGAGGCAAGGAGCAAAAGGACGACAAGCAAAATCGAAAGCGCGTTTGCAGAATTACGATAAAATGTTGGGCGAGGATGTTAAACAGAAAGAAGAAAAATTGGAAATATTCATTCCGAATGGTCCAAGATTAGGAAATGAAGTAATTGAATCGATTGATATTTCGAAAGGATTTGGCGACAGATTGTTATATGAACATCTTAGTTTCAAGCTGCCTCCTGCAGGTATTGTTGGAATTATTGGTCCTAACGGTGCCGGAAAAACTACCTTGTTTAAAATGATAATGGGAATTGAAAAGCCAGATAGTGGAGAATTTAAAGTAGGTCCTACCGTTAAGATAAGTTATGTCGATCAGTCGCACGATGGAATTGACCCAAACAAAACGGTTTATGAAATTATAACCGGTGGCAATGAAGTAATTGAAATGGGTGGAAAAACCATTAATTCCAGGGCTTATGTATCGCGTTTTAATTTTAGTGGTGCCGACCAAGGTAAAAAGTGTGGAATTCTTTCAGGGGGTGAGCGCAATCGTTTGCACCTTGCTATGGCATTAAAAGCCGAAGGGAATGTGTTGTTGTTGGATGAGCCAACCAACGATATAGATGTAAATACCCTGAGAGCATTGGAAGAGGGATTGGAAAACTTTGCCGGATGTGCCGTAATAATTAGTCACGACAGGTGGTTTTTAGATCGTGTTTGTACTCACATACTTGCTTTTGAAGGGGAGTCATCCGTATATTTCTTTGAAGGAGGATATACCGAATACGAAGAAAACAAAAAGAAAAGATTGGGTGATGTAGAACCTCGAAGAATACGATACAAAAAGCTTGCAGTGTAAAATTGTATCTTGTATCAACGAGAAAAGGAGAATATAAAGGGCTGTTCTTTTTGTTTTAAATGTAAAATCGTTATCTTTAATAAAAAAAGAGTCTATGCTTCGATTGGCTTACTTGCAAATTTTTGTTTTGTTTTGCTTTGTGAATGAGGCTGTTTTTGCACAAGATATTCATTTTTCGCAATTTGCCAATTCACCTCTCAATTTAAATCCTGCTCAAACTGGTCTTTTTGCTGGAGATTATCGCATTATGGCAAATCAGCGAAGTCAGTGGAGTGCCGTTCCTGTTCCTTACAGTACATTTTCTTTAGGGGCAGATATGCGCAATCCGATACACATAAAAAATCAAACTACAGGTGCAGGTATAGTAATGAATTCTGATAAAGCAGGAGATTCAGATACACGTACTACACAAGTAATTGGCTCATTTAGTTGGTTGAAAAAAATGACACCCGATTCTTCACACATACTTTCTGTTGGCGTTCAAACAGGTGTTACAAATAAAAGTTTCAATACATCAAAACTTACTTTTGATAGTCAATACAATGGTGATACTTATGATGCTTCTATGGCCAGCAACGAAAATTTTGCCAAAACACAAATTACCTATGTAGATTTTGGAGCGGGGCTAAATTATGTTTTCAGAATAAAAGAGAGAATGTCTTTTTCTTTGGGAACATCATTTTTTCATTTAAACACACCCAAGCAATCCTTTATGCAAAATACGGATGTGAAGTTGGATAGAAAGATGGCTTTTAATACATCTTATCAATTTAAAATAGCAGAGAAAATGGATATGCTTGTTTCGTCTATTGTATCCACGCAAGGAAAGTACAAAGAGATAGTAGCGGGTACTGCTTTTAAATACATCATCGACCCTGCCGACAATATCAATGCATACCTTGGAAATTATTATCGTGTGGGCGATGCCGACATTATTACAATGGGAATGGACTATAAAAATATGTATGCAGGATTAAGTTATGACATAAATCTTTCGCCCTTAAAAATTGCCACAAATGGTCGTGGTGGATTTGAACTTTCTTTTATTTACATTCTTCAAAAATTTGTTCCAATACGGTCAGGTAAAACGCTGTGTCCGATATATATGTAATGATAGTATGTATCGTGTAGTGAAAATAAAACACCTGTTTCAAGCGCTTCTTTTTCTTTTGTTGGTACCACTTTTGGGGATATCCCAAAACATTAAAAATTATATACGCGAAGCAGATGCAATGTTTCAAAAAGGAGAGTATTACAATGCTGCTTTGAATTATAAGAAGGCACTTGAATTAGATTCATCCTTGTTGGATATTCAATATCGATATGCCGATATGTTGCGGGAAGTAAACGACCATAAAAAGGCAGCATATTGGTACAATAAGGTGTATTTAAAAGATAAAGGATTAAAATATCCCGATGCTCCTTTTTGGTTGGCTATGTGCAAAATGTACGATGGTAAATACAAAGAATCGAAGAAGTTGTTCGACAAGTATGCAAAAAAATTCAAGAAGAAAAAGACCTATCTTGCTTTGAAAGCGCAACAACAATCGCTGGCTTGCGATTTTGCACAGTTGGCAATGGCAAGTAAAAACGATGTTGCAATTACCCATTTGGACAATCACGTAAACAGTGTTCACGCTGAGTTTGGTGCCTATGAACTGTTTGATACTTTGTTGTATTTTTCTTCTTTGCGCGATAATGTTGATTCCAAAAATGCAAAGTTGTATTCGGTAAACGACAAAAAAGATACCTTGCGCGATACTCAAGTATTGGACGAACTTTTTAATAATCCTGAATACCATAACGTAAACACTGCATTTAACCACAATTTCACTCGTTTTTATTTCACCCGTTGTAAAAATGAATCGCCTGCTGAAGTAAGGTGTGAAATTTATGTACGCGAATTAAAAGACGGTAAATGGCAGGATGCGGAAAAGCTCCCTGAGCAAGTAAATGCTGAGGGTTATACTACTACACAGCCTAATATTGGTTACAATGATTCTACCAAACAGGAAGTGCTTTATTTTGCATCCGACCGACCAAACGGTGAAGGGAAAATGGACGTTTGGAGCAGCATTATTTGGGAAGATGGAACGTACGGAAAACCTTTTAATTTGGGTAAAAAAGTAAATTCAATCGACAATGAGGTTACCCCCTTTTATTGTAACAAATGCCAAGTTCTTTTTTTTAGTTCCGATTGGCACAAAGGCTTGGGTGGCTTTGATATTTTTTCATCCAAACAAATTAAAAATAATTTTTCCGAGCCTGAGAATATGGGCTATCCCATTAACTCACCGGAAAATGATTTGTATTACACTGTCAATACAAAAGGCAATAAAGCGTATTTTACTTCAAACCGAGACGGTGCTTTGTTTCTGAAAAACGAGAATTGTTGCAACGATATTTGGATGTATAAACTTCCTTTTAAAGAAGATACCATCATTCCTCCTGTTAAAATAATTGTTGACAGTACACAGGTTTTTATCAAGCAAATGAAATTGTTAGTGCCACTTACTTTGTATTTTCACAACGATGAACCCGATAATAAAACCTTAAATATTACAACCACAAAAAATTACAAAAAGACCTACGATGATTATAGTGCTTTGCGCGATAAATATAAAACAGAATATAGCAATGGACTTTCAGGCGAATCAAAAGAAAAAGCCCAATTCGATATCGATAATTTTTTTGAAGACTCGGTAGATGCCGGTATGCAAGACCTTGAGAAATTTGCAAAATTGATGGTAAAAGTATTGTTAGACAGTGAACACGTTAAAATAACAATGAAAGGATATTGTAGTCCCTTAGCTTCTACCAGTTACAATGTTAATTTGGCAAAGCGCAGAATTTCCAGTTTGCGTAACTATTTTATGGAGTACGATAACGGCTACTTTAGAAAATATGTAGATAATCCCAATCCCAACGAAGGAAGTATTGAGTTTTTTAACGAAGATATCGGGGAATTAAAAGCCAGTCCGAATGTGAGCGACAATCCCAACGATCAAAAAAATTCGGTGTATAGCCGCGCTGCCGCTGTGGAAAGGAAAATTCAGATTATTGCAATCTCAACGCAGTAAGCCTTCTTGTTATTTAAACCTTTTCTAAATAACTATTTATGACATTGTTGTGACAAACAAATCACCTTTGTTTGCCACATTTGTAGTGTTAAACAGGGATAAAGAGCGTGAACAGATTTAAGATTATAGCATTTACACACAAACAAATTGATGTTAAAGAAATTGGGCGATTACATCTGCCTGATACTGAGCAACAACATCAATTGTCTGCCCTAAAAAAAGCGCTTCGATTAGATGAGTTAATGTACTTGTCAACCTGCAACAGGGTAGAGTTTTTGTTAAATACAAAGCAAGAGATTACCAATGCTTTTTTACATTCTTTTTTTGCTGCATTTAATGCGACTTGGAATGCAGATGAGATAAAATGGACAGTTGATAATTCGATTGTATATGAAGGTGATGGGGCTTTAACACATTTGTTTAATGTTGCATCATCCATTGATTCATTGGTGGTAGGTGAAAGAGAAATTATAACCCAGGTGCGCAACAGCTATGATCGTTGTAATGAGTACAAACTTACCGGTGACCTTATTCGCATTGTAATTAAAAAAACAATTGAAGCTGCTAAGCAAGTATATACAGAAACATGCATTGCTGAAAAACCGGTTTCTGTCGTGTCTTTGGCGTATCGAAAGTTGAAAGATTTGAATGTGAAGTTGGATGCACGTTTTTTAATTATTGGAGCAGGGCAAACGAATGTGCTGATGGCAAAGTTTCTAAAAAAACACGGCTTTAATAATTTTACGGTGTTTAACAGAACACTTTCAAATGCCGAAATATTGGCACAAGAATTAAACGCAAAGGCGCTTCCATTAAGCGAATTAAAAAACTATAAAGGAGGCTTTGATATTATACTTACTTGTACTGCAGCAGCGGAGCACATCATTACTCCTGAAATGTATGGAACATTGTTACAAGGTCAAAACAGCAAAAAAATCATTATTGATTTATCGGTTCCAAACGATATTGACCCGGC
>CAIMGI010000017.1 GCA_903840505.1 uncultured Bacteroidota bacterium | reverse complement strand
GGCAACAGTTGGCTTTCTAACTTTCACCCAATAGACCACCTTAATTACAATGTACATTTAGTGTATCACCAACCAAATCCACTAAACATTACTACCCAACAAAAAACATATATTCAAACATTTATTAACGATTTTGAAACAGCATTGTATAGTCCCAATTTTGCCGACTCGCTTACAGGCTATCAAAAGTATATGGATGTAAATTCCTTTGTAGATTATTTAATAATAAATGAACTTGCTCGAAACAATGATGGTTTTAAAAAGAGTTCATACTTTCATAAAGACAAGGATAAATTAACACATATAAGTAAATTAAAAGCCGGTCCTGTTTGGGATTTTGATTGGGCTTGGAAAGATATTCCTTCGGGTGGTTGTATTTTTGATGCAACAGACGGCTCGGGATGGGCACACCACATAAATGACTGTGGACCCGATGTAAATTCACCGGGATGGTTTGTACGTTTGTTGCAAGACACAAATTTTCAAAATGTATTTAGATGCCATTGGGAAAAATACCGCACAACAATTTTAGATACAAACTATCTATTTAGTTATATCGATTCAAATGTGGTTTATTTAAACGAAGCGCAACAAAGGCATTATGCAAAATGGGGGCATATGGGACAAGCTACAGGCACCCCCGAAGTACAACCACCAGCAAGTTCATTTGCACAAGAAATTTATAACTGGAAAGCTTGGATATGGCGTAGAATTGTTTGGTTAGATGCTAACATACCGGGACACGCTGTTAATTGTGATTTTACAGCAATTGCAGAACAAACAAATACAAATAGTAACATAAATGTATTTCCAAACCCTGCTAACAATATCCTCACCATCCAATCTACGAGCCTTCTTAAAAACAACCGCATTGAAATTGTTGATATAACAGGAAAAGTGATGATTAATTATAATTTTACAAATACAAGCAATAGTGATAAAATAGATATATCTGGTTTGTCGGAAGGAATATATATTTACATTATTTACAATAATAACAATATCGTAAGTAAGCCAGGTAAATTAGTAGTTATACATTAAAAATGAAGAAGCTCTCACTCGCTTTTATTTTTGCTTTTTTTAGTGGTGCTTCATTACTAGCTCAAACACCAGATTGGGAATGGGCAAGAACGGCAGGAAGTTTAACTAACGATTTTTGCCAAGCTATTGCTATCGATACCAATGGAAATGTTTATACAACTGGTTTGGGGGGAGGAGGGGCTCCATTAAAATTTGATACCATTACATTAAACTCGTCTTACTTTTTTATTTCAAAATACTCTTCATCAGGTTATATACAATGGGCCAAAGGAACTACAGTTGGCCTAACTGATGCTGCTGGTGAAGCAATTACAGTAGACAACTTGAATAATATTATTGTAGCGGGAATAGGAGGCCCGGGCAACATTACTTTTGATGGTATTACGCTAAATTGTCACGGCCTCTTTTTGGTAAAATACAGACCTAACGGTACGGTTGTATGGGCAAAAAACGCTATAGATAATGATAACTATAATGATGCAAACATATTCGATATTACTAACGATAAGAAAGGTAACTTATTTGTTACAGGTTATTTTTCTAACGACACACTTGTAATTGGAAATGATACACTATTTAATCCTCCAGTTGGCGGTATTACAACTGATTTATTTATTGCAAAATACGATTCGCTAGGTAATCCATTGTGGGCAAAAAGTGGCAAAAGCGATCATGCAATTGGCAATAGTATTGCTGTGGATACTTCTAACAATGTTTACATTACTGGAGAATTTGGTATTAGTATTAATTTAAGTGGCACAATTCTTTCTAGCCAAGGTATAACAGATATTTTTGTTGCAAAATACAACTCCTCCGGTATAATTCAATGGGCAAAGGATTTTGGAAGCATCAACGATGAAGCTGGAAGTAGTATAAAAGTGGATGCAGCAGGAAACATATACTCTTGCGGAGCTTTTTGGGGCCCAACAACTACTTTTGGAAATTTTATAATTAACAATACAGGTGCTCAACAAGAAGCTTCCTACATAGTAAAATTAGATTCTACAGGAAATGTTATTTGGGCTAGAAGTGTTGCTGACAATGGTGACGTGAGCTTACGAAAAAACACAATATGTACTGATTATGCCTGCAATTTATATGTTGGTGGTTCATTTTTAGATACTGTTACTATTGGAAATACAACTCTAATAGGCAAGAATGGTGATATTTTTGTAGCTAAATACGATTCATCCGGAAATTCACTTTGGGTGAAGACTGCAAAAGGAGTTAGTCTCGATTATGTTGGAGGTGTTGTTGTTGATAAAAAAAACAATGTATATGTTGGAGGGTTTTATAAAAGCGATACCATCATTTTTAGAAATGCTTATTTGGTTAATACTAACTCTTTTAGTGAAGATTTGTTTCTTGCAAAACTTGCAGATTCAGCACTCGCAAAAGTATATGAAATCGAAAAAGAAAATTCTATTTGTATTTTCCCCAACCCTGCAAACACAAGTATTGCAATTAAACTCAATAAAAATTTAAAAGAGGTAAGTAGTTTAAAAATAATGAATATGAATGGGGAAATAGTAGCACAGCATCCGCTATTAAAAAACAATTACGATGCACAACAAATTGATATATCACAATTAGCAAATGGTATATATGTATACAGTTTATTTAGTAATAACAAACAGCTTGGCAAACCAGGTAAATTAGTAGTTATACATTAAAAATGAAGAAGCTATCACTTGCTTTTATTTTTGCTTTTTTTAGTAGTGCTTCATTGTATGCCCAAATACCAGACTGGGAATGGGCGCATAGTGCAGAAAGCAATTATGGTATTCGCAGTAATACTATTGCATTAGACACTAACGGAAATATATACACTACAGGCTTTGGTGGAGGAGGTTTACCAATTAAATTTGACAGTATTACAATTAACACACCCTACTTTTTTATTTCAAAATATTCTTCATCAGGTAATATACAATGGGCAAAAGGAACAGTTGGTGGAAATAATGCTCAAGGAATTGGTATTGCAATTGATTTATTTAATAATATTATTGTTTGTGGGAAGAGTGCACCCGATAATATTACTTTTGGTGGAATTACTTTAAATGCTACTGGAAATTTTTTAGTTAAATATCGTCCTAATGGTAGTGTTATCTGGGCAAAAAATGCAGCAGGAGTAGGCAACGATAGCGCTAGCGTGATGCATATTACAAAAGACAAATTAGGCAATATTTATATTATCGGTTATTTCAATTGCCACAATCTCTACATAGGAAATACTTTATTAAACAATTCTCAACTAGGTGGCAGTGGGAGTAATGATTGTTTTATAGCTAAATACGATTCATTGGGCAATCCTTTATGGGCAGCAAGCTCTGGTGGGGATAATAACGAAATGGGTCATAGCATTGCCGTAGACACATCTGGCAATGTATACATTACTGGTTTTTTTACAAGCACTATAATGAATTTTAATGGAACTAATATTATTAATAATGGGAATCACGACATCTTTATTGCAAAATACAATTCCTCTGGTATAATTCAATGGGCAAAAGGATTTGGGGGCGCTGGTCTTGAAATTGGCGGGAGCGTAATAGTTGATGCTACAAACAATATTTACCACACTGGTGTATTTTCAAGCTCCAATTTTAATATTGGAAACTTCAGTATTGTTAATCACACCCTTCAAAATGCAAGTTATATGGCTAAACTCGATAGTTCAGGAAATGTACGATGGGCAAAAAATATTTCTTTAAGCGGAGCCATCGGAACAAATTACAACAACATCATTTCTGATAATGTCAAAAATCTATATATAGGAGGTTCATTTTCAGATACTGTTGTTATTGGAAACACTACGCTTATTGGGAAAGCAGGTGTTTTTGTAGCAAATTTTGACTCTTCTGGAAACTCACTTTGGGTACAAAAAGCACAAAGTAGAAACCAACAGGGCGCTTTGGTAAGCGGTATTGTTATGGATAAAAAAAATAACATATATGTATCAGGATACTATTATAGTGACACATTAATATTTAGAAATGCCCTGTTAATAAATAGTAACCCACCAGGATTTAACATTGAATATATGTTTGTTTCTAAACTTTCAGATGCAATTGTAAAAGTATATGAAATCGAAAAAGAAAATTCTATTTACATTTTCCCCAACCCTGCCAATACAAGTATTGCAATTAAACTCAATAATAATTTACAAGAAATAAGTAGTTTAAAAATAATGAATATGCAAGGCGAAATAGTAGCACAGCATACACTATTAAAAAATAATTACGATGCGCAACAAATAGATATATCACAACTACCAAATGGTATATATGTATACAGTTTATTTAGTAATAACAAACAGCTTGGCAAA
Organism: uncultured Bacteroidota bacterium; assembly: GCA_903840505.1. Taxonomy (GTDB): domain Bacteria; phylum Bacteroidota; class Bacteroidia; order UBA4408; family UBA4408; genus CAIMGI01. The sequence continues at coordinate 13,722 of CAIMGI010000017.1, read as the reverse complement.
CCAGGTAAATTAGTAGTACTACATTAATTCAACAAAATGAAAAAACAAGAAATAGATCCCGAAAAATTATTCAACACCAAAGAATACAATACCATAATTATTGATGCCAATGGAAAAGTGGCAGACGATAGTGCGGTTGCAAAATTGGTAAAACTATTGAGTGATAAGGACACAAGAGTGGAGTCATTGAAAACACTTAAGGAAGAAAATTGCGATCAGTTATTGGTGGATTGTATTAGTGTAGCAGAAGACCAAAATCACAAACAACTATTAACTGCAGCTGCTTGGGAAAGCGATTTGAACTTTAATAAACACTTGGTGTTTTTTGTTAGCTTAGCAACTACCGAGGATTATTTAGTTTGTTTGGAAGCAATAACGGTTATTGAAGAAAATATGACGGGTAAAATTGACAATGCCATTGTGGATGAAGCGCTTCAAATAATTGAAAAAAGTTTTAGAACTGCAAACAATACTGAAAAAAGTGTTTTATTGGAAGGCCTTGCCAATACTATCGAGAATTTTAAAACGGAGGTTACTGCTTAAATAATGCAATTCTTATTGCCTACGCACGTATTTCGACATCCCGATAGCTATCGGGATCAATATGACAGCGCGCGGTAGTAATTCATAACACCCATTCAATAACATCTAAACAATATTTTTAGCTCGCCTTTTGTTCGGGCTTAGGTGCCTTACTATATATGATTTGATTAGTATTGTTAGAAAGGCGGGGAGCAAATGAGCAAACGGTGCGAATTTCAGGTTTCGTGGAAATGGATGGCGTGGGCTTGTGCGACAAAACGAAGACCTGAAAATGGCGTTTGCTCTTGACTTTTTTGATTACTTTTTTCGTCAAGGAAAAAAGTAATTGGAGTTTGAGGCAAAGCCTCAGACATAAAATTTTGGTGTAAATTATTCCTTAATTCAAACAGAATTAATTTACAAGTACTTATTACCCATCAAATAATTCTTCACATAATCCCCTACCCCATCCTCCAAGGTATAGAAGGGCTTATCGTAACCAATTGCTTTTAACTTGCCCATATTCGCTTCAGTAAAATACTGGTATTTATCACGAATATCAACGGGAGTATCAATAAAATCAATTTTAGCTTCACGCTGCATTGCCTGGAAAGTAGCAGTTACCAAATCCTTAAAGGTACGCGCAGTACCCGAGCCAAGATTATATATTGCTGAATCTTTGCGATGATGAAGCAAAAAATAACAGACTTCCTCCACATCCTTTACATACACAAAATCACGCAACTGCTCACCATCTTTGTAGTTGGAATTATGTGACCGAAATAATTTCATTTCACCTTTCTCGGTTATTTGTTTGTATGCGTGCATCACCACCGAAGCCATTCTTCCTTTGTGATATTCATTAGGACCGTATACATTAAAAAATTTAAGTCCAGCCCAAAAATAAGGTTTGCGTTCCTGCTTCAATGCCCACTTATCAAAATCATTTTTTGATTCGCCATAAGGATTCAACGGTTGAAGTTTTTCAATGATGCTGTGATCATCCTTGTATCCGTATTCACCCAATCCGTAGGTTGCTGCAGAAGAGGCATACACCAAAGGCAATCCAAATTCTACACACAGGTTCCACACATCTTTGGAATAATTTAAATTAAGCGCATCAAATATTGCTTTGTCAAACTCTGTAGTATCGGTACGTGCACCTAAATGAAAAACAAATTGCGTTAGTTTATGATTCGCTCGAAGCCAAACAATAAAATCATCGCGGTGTACTTTTTGGGAAAATTGCTTTCCTTCAAGATTCTTATTCTTTTCACTGTTTGAAAAATCATCTACCACAACAATGTCAACAAAGCCTTCGCTGTTTAGCTTACTTACCAAACAACTTCCTATAAAACCTGCTGCTCCTGTTACAATTATCATTCGTTACTTTTTGTCAAAAATAGTTCTTTTTCAATTTTATTTATCACACCCAATTGCTCTGCTTTACTAAATAATGTTTGAATGGCTTTTCTCCCAATTGTTCCCAAATCTACTGAATAACTGTTTACATACAACTTAATATGGTTGTACATTACTTCTTCACTCATTTCCTGAGAATGCGCCTTTACATATTCCAAACTTGCTTTCGGATTTGCAAAGGCATATTCCACACTTTTGCGCAATACCCTGTTTACTTTTTGCTTTATGGCATCGGACATTGTTCTTTTTATAACTATTCCTCCCAATGGAATAGGCAGCTTTGTGGTACTTTCCCAGTATTCCCCTAAATCAATTATTTTTTTTAATCCCTTTGCCTGATAAGTAAATCTGTTCTCGTGTATAATCAATCCTGAATCTACTTCATCGTTTAGCACCGCTCTTTCAATATCCGAAAAAACCATTTCTACTTTGTTTTTAGCATTCGGATAAGCCAAGCCAAGTAAAAAATTTGCCGTTGTGTATTTACCCGGTATTGCAATTTTTAATGTCGAAATATCCTCATCGGCAGCAATCTCTCTTTTTGAAATAAGCAGGGGACCGCAGTTATTACCTAAAGCACAGCCTGAATCCAATAACACATACTCATTTGTGAGATGTGCATAAGCGTGATAACTCAATTTTGTAACATCCGTTGTTCCTGCAAATGCTTTCCTGTTCAATGTTTCAACATCCTCCAGCAATACATCAAACTCTAATCCTTCTGTATCAATTTTGTTGTGAACCAAGGCATCAAAAATAAAACAGTCATTCGGACAAGGACTAAATCCCAAGGATATTTTTGAAGAATGTGAGTTAACGCTCATTTAATTTATTGCCTTAAAATGCATTCAATATTTCTATTGCCTTTTTATTCAAGTTCGCAATTGCTAAGGGGATGTTCCAATTGTTCCTATTTCTTCTTTCAACATAATTGGATACAGCACGTATTTGAACACAGCGTTGATTTGCACTTTTACAAGCAAAGAGAAATGCTGCACCCTCCATACTTTCAGTATAGGGATGAAAACGATTAATTACAGTATCTATGCTTTGTTCGTTACCGTGAACAGTGTTCACCGTAATTCCACTCACTTTAGAAAGTGCATCAATAACAGAATTATTGGTTATAAGTTCATTTACAATTTCAGACTCACCTTGCAAATTCATTTCTTCCAATGATAAAAAGGAGTTTCCATCCTCGGCACCCAATTCAGAAAATCGGTCGGAGTAAATATTAACGATGCTGCCCATTTCAATATTGCGATTAAAAGAACCGGCAATGCCCAAGTTAATTGCTAAATCGTATTTGTTATGCAAGTGCTTCCCTAAATAAAAAGAAGTAGCAACCATTCCGATTCCGGTAATCAATACATCAATAGAAATACTGTTAAAAGAAGCTTGGTACAAATTGCTACGCTCCTCACGAAAATCGGATAACTCACTAATTAAGGGTTCTATTTCATTGCGAGTAGCGGATACAATAAGTATGTTCATCCTACATTATGAAATAAACGATTTTGCTTTTTCCAAAGCAGCAGAAATCCCTTGAATATTTGTTCCGCCTGCTGTTGCATAAAATGCTTGTCCTCCTCCTCCACCTTGTATTTCCTTACCCAATTCACGAACAATAGAACTCGCGTTCATATTTTTGTCTTTCACTAAATTGTCTGATATAATAACCGACAAGGTTGGTTTACCTTTTACTTCGGCACCCAACACCATAAACAAATTATCAATTTGGCTGCGCAATTCAAAGGACAAATCTTTGATAGCATCTGCTGAATCCAATTCAATACGTTCGGCAATAAAATTGATTCCGCCAATGGATTGCTTTTTGTTTAACAGTTCAGCTTTCAATCCCTTCGCCTTTTCACGCAGCATTTGCTCAATTTGCTTTTGCAAGGCAGTATTCTCTTCCATTAAGCCTTGAACACTTTTTACTACATCTTTCGAATTCTTTAACAACACTTTTACCTCGTTAATCAAATGACTTTGCTCATTGAAAAATGCTTCCGCCTTTACAGAAGTAATCGCTTCAATACGTCTTATACCTGCAGCAACGGCTCCTTCCGAAATTATTTTAAATACTCCAATCTGACCTGTTGCAGCAACATGTGTCCCGCCACATAATTCTATGGAATAATTTTTATCGAAAGTTACCACACGCACCGTATCACCATATTTTTCACCAAACAATGCCATTGCCCCTGTTTTACGTGCTTCTTCAATCGGCATTTCTTTTATATCCGATGCGATGTTTTCTCTGATTTTTTGGTTAACGATTGTTTCAATCTGCGCAATTTCCTCGTCTGTAACTTTTGAAAAATGAGAAAAATCAAAACGCAAATAATCCTCATTCACCAAGGAACCTTTTTGTTCCACGTGTGTGCCTAACACATTACGCAATGCTGCGTGCATCAAATGTGTAGTGCTGTGATTATTTTCTGTTAAATGACGCTTCTCAACATTTACTTTGGCTGTAAATGTTTGTGTGAAATTCTCGGGCAATTTATCCGCAAAATGGATAATAATACCATTCTCCTTTTTTGTATCGGTAATATTAATTGTCTCGTTCACAGATTGCAACACTCCTGTATCCCCCACTTGTCCACCACTTTCAGCATAGAATGGTGTTTTGTCCAAAACAAGTTGAAACTGCTCTTTTCCTTTTGCTTTAACTTTTCTGTACTTAATAATGTTGCATTCTTGCTCCAACTGTTTGTATCCAACAAATACAACATCTTGATTCTTATTTCTTGATTCTTGACTCTTATTCACTTCCAACCAATCATCTGTTTCAATTATACTTGCTTCGCGCGAACGCTTTTTTTGCTTTTCTAACTCCAATTGAAAACCTGCTTCATCAATACTCAACTCATATCCACGAGCAATCAATGAAGTTAAATCAACAGGGAAACCATAGGTATCGTACAATTCAAAAACAGTTACTCCATCCACCACTTTCTTTTTTTCATTCGCCACATTGATACACACTTGGTCTATCCTTTTTAATCCATTCTCTAATGTTCTGAAAAAAGAAATTTCCTCTTCCTTTATTACTTTTTCAATCAACATTTTTTGCGAAACAAGTTCTGGAAAAGCCTGTCCCATTTGATGTGCAAGCACCGGTACCAAACGATACATAAAGGGCTCTTTCAAATTCAATGATTGATAACCGTATCGTATAGCTCGTCTTAAAATTCTTCTGATAACATATCCTGCACCTGTATTGGAAGGTAATTGTCCATCGGCAATACTAAATGAAATAGCACGAATATGATCGGCAATTACCCGCATTGCAATGTTAATGATAAGCTGCTTTTTATGATTTTCCTCGTCTTGCGGCTTGTATCGGTGACTTGATAATTCCTCGATTTTACTTAATAAAGGACTAAATACATCCGTATCGTAATTCGATTGCTTGTTTTGTAAAACCCGAACCAAACGTTCGAAACCCATTCCTGTATCAACGTGTTGTGCAGGCAGTTTTTCCAAGCTGCCATCTGCCTTTCTGTTGAATTCCATAAACACGTTGTTCCACACTTCAATTACTTGTGGGTCGTCATTATTTACACGCAAGGCACCACTTACTTTTGCAATCTCTTCTTCTGTTCGTCCATCATAATGTATTTCAGAGCAAGGTCCACAAGGCCCCATATCACCCATTTCCCAGAAATTATCTTTTTTATTTCCGCGCAATATTCGCTCTTCAGGAATAAATTGTTTCCAAATATCATAGGCTTCCTGATCGAAGCCCAAACCATCTTCCACACTGCCTTCAAAAACGGTTACATACAAACGTGATTTGTCAATTTTATATACCTCAGTTAATAATTCCCAAGCCCAAGTAATCGCGTCCTTTTTAAAATAATCGCCAAAGCTCCAATTACCAAGCATTTCAAACATTGTATGGTGATAGGTATCTACACCCACTTCTTCCAAATCATTGTGCTTTCCACTAACGCGCAAACATTTTTGTGTATCGGCAATACGGGAATATTTTATGGGAGCATTGCCCAAAAATAAATCCTTAAAAGGTGCCATACCGCTGTTATTGAACATTAGTGTTGGGTCGTTTTTAACAACCATTGGTGCCGATGCAACAATCTCGTGTCCCTTTGATTTAAAAAAATCTAAAAATGTTTGTCGTATTTGTATTGAATTCATAACGCTAAATTTAGGTTAACGATTTTTAACATACCGCCCACCTGTAACGGATTGCAAATTTAATTTAAAATAATTAAGTTTGTATGAAGAGTAAGGCTAAAATGTCGAAAGTAAAATTTTATTATAATACCAAATCCCTCAAGTACGAAAAGGTACACATTAAGCTATGGGATAGGCTAAAGCGGGTTTTGTCCGTGCTGGCATCGGGCTTGGTATTTGCAACCATTATCGTTTACATAGCCTATACTTACTTTGATTCTCCAAAAGAAAAGCAGCTAAAACGTGAAATTGAGCAACTGAATTACCAATATGAGGTGATGACAGGCAAATTAATTCAAATGGACAAGGTATTAGCCGACCTTCAGGACAGGGACGATAATATTTACCGAGTAGTATTTGAAGCAGAGCCCATTGCTAGTAACATAAGAAAAGCAGGATTTGGTGGGGTTGACAGATACAAAGAACTGGAAGGTTATGATAATTCAAAACTCATCATTGAAACAACAAAAAAACTCGATCAAATTTCGAAACAACTCTATATTCAATCGAAGTCCTTTGATGATGTTATTAAAATGGTAAAAAACAAAGCTGTATTGCTCGCTTCCATTCCAGCCATAATGCCTATTTCAAATAAAAACTTAAGACATCAGCCTTCTGGTTTCGGTTGGAGAACACACCCAATTTATAAAACTTCAGAGTTTCATCCGGGAATGGATTTTGCTGCACCAACAGGCACACCTATATATGCTACTGGGGATGGTGTTGTTGAGAGAGCCGATGCAACAGCACAAGGCTATGGGAATCACGTTGTGATAAATCACGGATATGGGTATGAAACACTTTACGGACATATGAGCAGGATTGCTTGTAAGGTTGGTCAAAAAATAAAACGTGGTCAGTTAATTGGATATGTTGGCAGTACGGGTCTATCAACGGCTCCACACGTACATTATGAAGTAATGAAAAATGGAGGAAAACTTAACCCCGTTAACTTCTATTACAACGACCTAAGTCCCGAGGAATACAAGACGATGATAGAGCTCTCATCTAAATCACAACCTGCATTCGATTAATTTTTTGAATTTGGTTTGATTCTGTTGCAAATGTTACATTTGATTTCCTAATTTTACATTTGTAAACATAAATTGAATATCCATTGCCTTACAAAGAAACCGATACTTTAAAACTATACTACACCATAGGTGAAGTTGCTGAGATGTTTCAAGTAAATGCATCCCTTATCCGCTTTTGGGAAAAGGAGTTTGACATTATTCAACCAAAAAAAAATAAAAAAGGTAACCGACTTTTTACGCAAGAAGACGTAGACAATTTTCACGTTATATATCATCTGGTACGAGAAAAGGGCTACACCTTACAAGGTGCCAAAGACAAGCTTAAGAGCAATAAAAATGAGACTTTCAGCGATCACGAAATGGTAAAGTCACTTACTAAAATAAAAGATTTTTTACTGGAGCTAAAATCCAATCTGTAAGAATCTATGCAATCATTTTTAGAAAAAGTTGCAGCCCACATTCACGCAAAATACCCTACCCAATTAAGTAATATTTGCATTGTACTTCCTAACAGAAGAGCAAAATTATTCCTAAAAGAATACCTTGCCAAAAATATAAATGCACCCATCTGGATACCTGAAATGCTGTCTATTGAAGACTTCATTCGAAAAATATCAAATACTGAAGTAATATCTTCAACACAATTGAATTTTCAGTTTTATGAGGTTTATAAAAAAATTGAAAAAGAAAAAGCAAGTACATTTGATGAATTCAGTTCTTGGGCAGGCACCCTCTTGCAAGATTTCAATGAAATAGATAGCTATTTAGCAGATAGCCGCCAGCTTTTTTCCTACTTGCATGAAACACGTATTATTGATGTTTGGACCCCTGTAGGGAGCGCTCCAAGTGATTTTCAAAAGCAGTATTTGAAATTTTTTGAATCGTTGGGAACTTACTATAGTGCCTTTACGAAGCACTTAATAGAAAATAAATTATCCTACCAAGGATTAGCCTATAGAATGGCTTCTGAAAAAACGGAGGAAAAAGTAAACAAAGAAGGCTGGCACAAAATTGTATTTGCCGGTTTTAATGCTCTTAATGCAGCCGAAGATAAAATCATACAATGCCTGATCAATGCAGATATGGCAGAAATTATTTGGGATACAGATGTATATTACACATCAAATTTCGAACAAGAAGCAGGTAAATTTATTCGTTCACACAAAAGCAAATTAGCATATAGCAACACTGAATTTAACTGGGAAGAAAATTTACTACAAACAGACAAAAAAAACATACAGATTATTGGTGTTGCTCAAAATGTAGGGCAAGCAAAACTTGCAGGAAATATTATTGAACAGGTTCGAGAAAAAAATAATGATTTGACAAAAACAGCTCTTGTTTTGGCAGATGAAAACTTATTGGTTCCTGTTCTAAATTCACTTCCTTCAAGCGTTGAGAACATTAACATCACAATGGGCTATTCACTTCGCAATACTCCACTGTTTACATTAACAGACACAATTTTTAGCCTATACGAAAACACACGTACACAAAACAATGATGAGTTATTATTCTACCATAAAAACATCATTAAATTTCTAGGGCATCCCTATATTATTTCGCTGTTAGGCAATAACGAACAAGGTGTTCCTATTTCAATGATGGTATCGAAGGACATTGCTGATAACAATCGAGTATATATAAGTCGTAAGTCATTTCAAAGTTTACTTAACTACTTTGCAGAAGGATGCTACGAAAAAACAGCATTGGTATTCGAACAAAATGAAATTACTTTAATTGTCTCATCTATTATAAATCCGCTAACCCTTATATTAAAGGAGCATTTTATATTAAAAGGCATTGAGAAACATACTTTAGAACTTGAATATTGTCATCAATTTTCACTCATTGCTACCCAACTGCAAACATTAATTGAACAGCATTCACTAACCTTAGAAATAAAAACGCAACACGCACTTTTTAACCAGGCCATTCGTTCACAAACACTATCTTTTTATGGTGAACCACTTAAAGGTCTTCAAATTATGGGTATGTTGGAAACCCGAACACTTGATTTTGAAACCGTAGTATTATTATCTGCAAACGAAGATATTTTGCCGGCAGGAAAAAAAGAAAATTCATTTATACCTTATGAAATAAAAAGAAATTTTGGTTTACCCACATACAGTGACAAAGACGCCATATTTGCTTATCACTTTTACAGATTACTACAACGCGCAAAAAATGTTTATTTATTGTATAACACCGAAACAGATGAATTTGGCAGCGGTGAAAAAAGCAGATTTATAACACAATTAATTGAAGAATTGCCAAAAGTAAATAAGAACATTACTATAACAGAACAGTTATTTTCAATACCATTAAATGCATCTCCATCGGATAGCATTTCATATTTAAAAACCGAAAAAGTGGTGGGAAAACTTCAAGAGATAGCTACTTCAGGATTCTCTCCATCCAGCTTAAATACTTACCGAAATTGTAGTCTTCAATTTTATTACCGCCATATAGCACGATTAAAAGAGGTGGATGAAGTAGAAGAATCTGTTGACGCTGCTACCTTTGGAAATATTGTACACCAAATTCTTGAAAACTTTTACACTCCAATAATAAATGTTCCACTAACGAAAGAGCTGTTACAAAAAATGCTTTCTCAATTGGAGGAACAAACAGATGAAGCATTCAAACAGCATTACAAAAACAGCGATATACATAAAGGGAAAAACCTTTTAACCTTGAATATTATAAAAAAACTGGTTAAGGACTTTTTAAATCAAGAAGTAAAATTAATATCAGAGCTTGCTGCAGAGAAAAAACTACTTACCATTTTAAAATTAGAGGAGGAATTATATTCAAGTGTTGAAATACAAGGTCTTAATGTTAAAGTAAAAGGAAAAACCGACCGCATTGATTCCATTACCGGAACCATTCGAGTAATTGATTATAAAACTGGAAATGTAGAGTCGAAAGAGCTAAAGATGGATTCCATTGACGATTTGGAAGGAAAGACCTCATTAAATAAAAGCTTTCAATTGTTATTGTATGCTTACCTCTATAAAAAATCATATCCTAACGATTCAAGATCTATTTACCCTTCTATCATTTCCTTTAGAAATATAAAAAGTGGCGCCCAAATGTTGAGTATTGATAATAACAAAGGGGAAGTTAGCAATTCATTTTTGGAAGAATTCGAAAGCCATCTTAAAAATTTGTTATCCGGTATTTTTAATACAGAAATTCCCTTTTCACAAACCGCAGACAAAAAAATCTGCTTATATTGTCCTTATAAAAAACTTTGCAACAGGTAATCACAATGCCACCCAACAAAAAACTATTTTACTTAATATCCTTTGTAGAAGGAGGAATAGTAATGGGAGCCGAGTTGCTTGGAGCAAAAATGTTGGCTCCATTTTTCGGATCATCACTTTACGTGTGGGCAACAGTATTGGCTGTAACATTAGGCGGATTGGCAGGAGGGTATTTTGTTGGTGGTATACTTTCGTATAAAAGCAAAAGAAAAAACACCTTATTCTATGTTTTGTTAATTGCTTCAGCTTTTACCTCCTTGATGCCTTTTATCTCTAAAATAATACTTCAACTTGTAAACAGCGATATGCTTCTGTTTTCAATTGTTATATCCACAACTGTATTTTTATTGCCTCCTGTATTTTTAATGGGAATGGTATCGCCATTGGTGATTAAAGAAGTAACCCATAATACAGAAGAAGCGGGAAAAGTTGCAGGAGGCATTTACGCGATCTCAACTGTTGGCGGAATTCTTTCTACCTTTTTATTTGGCTTTTATATCATTCCAACCTTCGGATTAACGCTTCCTTGCATATTCAGTGGTATTATTCTTTCAATAATTCCCATAGTAATGCTCATAAAAAAGGATAAGAGCAGTGTTTTATTTATGATCCTATTATTTTCAGTATGCTCCTATAAAGCAATAAAAAAAGGTACTGCATCTGATATAAAAATTTTGTATGAAAAAGAAGGACTGTTGGGACAACTGCTTGTTGCCGATTATCCAAATTACGATTCAAAAGGAAAAATAGTATCCTATAATAGAATGCTTTTCAGCAACCGTATTTGTCAAACCTATTATAGTAAATCATCTGACTCAGCTACTTACCTACCTTATGTAAAAAAACTGGTATCGCTTACTGAAGGTATACCTATGGGCTCTAATGCACTAATACTAGGACTCGGTGGTGGTAGCATTGCCAATGAATTGATTAAAAAAAATTACCAAGTGGATGCAGTAGAACTAGACAACCGCGTTGTACTTGCTGCTAAAGAATATTTTGAATTAAACAAAAATGTAAATACATATATTGATGACGCTAGACATTATATTAAAAGTTGTTCGAAAAAATACGATGTAATTATTTTTGATGTATTTAAAGGTGAGGAAAATCCGACTCATATTATAACTGAAGAAAGTATGGAGGAAGTAAAAAAAATATTGAACAAGAATGGCAAAATTATTATAAACTCAAATGGATATTGGGATGGCGAAATTGGATTGGGTACACAATCAATAGCGCAAACAATACTTTCATCAGGCTTTCAAATTGCAATATTTCCGACTTCGAATGAACCGGCACAAAGAAACATATTGATGTTAGCTTCGAACGAAGCACTTCCCTTAAATGATTCATTGTTACCTCTTGCATTATCGCTAAAGAATATGAATGGGATTGTTTTAAAAGACGATTTCCCTATTTTGGATATCCTGAATTACAAAGCGAACAAAGCGTGGAGAACGGGTTATATCAACAACTCTATTGCCTACTTTCAAAAAAGCAACATTCCTTTGTTTAACTAAAATCGGCTTAGAAACTGCTTGAAACGGTGAGTGATATTCCATTTGAAGCAGGAACATTTCGGCAAATACCTCCTACACAAAAAATACCTGCACGTTGACGACCATAATTGATAGAAATACGCGTAGAATTCTGAATGTAACCTACGGAGCCAAAATAATAATGTAATTGCTTTACAGGATTCGAGTTTCCATAGTTATACTGATCCAAGGCCGAAAAAAACCAATGCGGAGAAATAGTATATTCCAATAATAAAGAAGCCCAATCTCCATCATCCTGATCGGTAGTTAAGCTTTGCATTTCAGTACGCAATGCGTGTTTAGAATTAAATTTATAAGTAAAATCCAACACAACTATATCGGAATAAATAGTTCCAAATCCGCTTAAGCCTTGAACAATATCTTTATTGTATACTTGGTTTGCATAGAATAATGTAAATTTAAATGACTTAGAAAATTTGTGGCTTATCTCCACATTAAAATCTTTAAAATAAACATCTTTGCCGATTACAGTATAATCTGAATTATAGCCATAATCAGGATTAACCCCTACCGTATCTTTATCAATTGAATTAGCTGTTGAATAATTTGCTAAAATAGTTGTACCATATTCGCCTCCAAGCAAAGAGCCTTTCTTGATTGTGTAAACTACTTCTGTTTGAAAACCTATCTCCCCATTTGGTTGTGTTGCATATGGGTATAATGTGGCTAAGTTGTATGTGTGCTGTTTTGTTAAAGCAGGTAAATAATTAATGTTTAATGAATTGCCCAAGGCTGTTCTATCCGAACGATAGGCCATATTATCAATTCGTTTTACACTTGAAGAAATACCCAATCCTTTTTGAGCATAAGATACCTGCAACAACTCAGCATCACCCGGTTTATAAATGAAACCATTAATTGTATTGGGGTCGTTTATTTTGTAGGCAAATTCACCACTTATATTAAACTTACCGTGATTAATGCTAAAACGCTCGGCCCAAGCTCCTACATTCTCGGGCAAAATATAGGTAGGGTCTTGATCTTCTTGAAATTTACTTATAAAAGAACTACCTAAAGTAACACGCGTTTTGGAGTCATTCCACTTCGAAATCATTTCATTCAAATTCATTTCTCCATCAAAACCTCTAACAATTCCAGGACCTTGTGTAAAAAAAGCACGTTGCTTTGCTACAAACCCTTTTAAATACATACCGTTAATTACTTTGTATTTTAATCGAATACCATCCATTGCATTATCATACAACAAACCTCTTTCCTCATAACTTCTAAAAATAAGTCCGCTTCCAAACTGATCATAAAAATTACCCAAAGTAACTTCTAAATTATCAATAGTATAACTCGCATAACGGTATGGTATTCCATTCCCTACATACCTTTTATCAAATCCTTGCAAAGCATTCAAATAACTTTCATACCGCACTCCTGCTGAAAAATTATTTCGGGTATAAATAACATTTCCAAAACCGTTCATCAACATTTTTTCAGGTACAGGGGGTGCACCTATTAAGGTATCGGGATTATAATACTGCACATCCGTTTGGAAATTACCGTGAATTTCGCCTACAGGTGTATTTTGTGATAACACTGCATTTACAGCAAAAAAAAGTGAACAAAAAATAATTATTTTTTTCATAGAATGAAATAAATATATGAAAACGTATCGTTAAACTAGATGCTATTTAATTTCCTCCCCTTTGGATACTTTTTTTAATAATTCAAAAATTTTATCCTCATCACCGGGTGCTG
>CAIMGI010000016.1 GCA_903840505.1 uncultured Bacteroidota bacterium | reverse complement strand
GCAAAGTACTTTATGGAAAACATTTTATTCCCAAAGATAAATGAAGCCTAAAGAAATACATATAGAACAAAGAGTACCAATTCAGCAGTGGGCTGCGGAAAACAAAGGTACTATAATGGATGCAATCTATGAGAATGTATCCGAATTTATGGCATCTAAAGAAGAAGATAGAATTGTATTAAGAATAATATCAGGTCCTAAACAAATACAAAGACCAAAAAGTATCAATGATATGTCAATGAATGTTGATTTTATAATATCAAAAGAAGACATTCACGAAACATTACAAAAGTTATTGGAACATTGTATTGAGGTTGAGGAATATGAGAAATGCGCAGAGATTGTAAAGCTACAAAACGAACCACCAAAGAAAAAAAGGGGTAGACCAAAGAAAACTATCACAAAGTAATACTTATATATAAAGGTTACAACGTTCACTAAATTAAACATACATGGACGACGGTGATAGTAAAAACATTCAACAAGCTGAAAAGCAAGGAAAACAGAATAATGTTGTACAAAGATATGGCATTAATGCTGGCACTATTCTTCAATCCTTTTGGATTCGATGCCGTACAATATTCCCTACTGCTACTGACAGGAAGTTTATGGAAAGCGAACTTCGTTTTGTATTGTATAGCGGGTTTGTTCTTTGGACTATATATTTGGCTTACGAAGCGTTTAAATAGATTTGGTAATATGGAATAAATTTCGTATATTTGTATAACTAAAAGAAAGGAGGTAATTGTGGAAATTAACGAAAAGGTATTAAAATTAAAGATTAGGGAGCAAGAGTTACAAAAAGAACTAACCTATTGGAAAGAAGAATTCCAACCATCTGGTAATATGGGTAAGTGGAGTAGGCAGGTAAGAGTTGATAAAATGGAGAAAGAGTTGAAGGAGATACAAAAAGATATCGAATTCCACGATTCTGTATATTTATCTAATGAAATATATAAACAATGGAAAGACAAAAACCTTACAAATTAGATGAAGCTTCTTTAGCTAGAGCTTATCAACACGTAGTAGAAAAGAAAGTACCTTCTTGGGGTATGTTGACTGCGTATAGATACGCTAATACTAAAAAGGAAAATCAAGATGCTAATAAAAAATTAGAAAGGGATTTAAGAACCAAAGGATATGGGTTTTTCAAAGTAGAAGGACATTGGCAAGAGTGCCAAGATTCTAATTTAAATTATACAGATTGCCCGAAAGATAAATTACAAGATTCTATTGAAGTATCTTTGTTCGTTCCAAATATGAAGAAAAGAGATATTGAATTACTTTGTAAGAAATATGAGCAAGATGCGGTAATATATGGTGGTGAAGATACTAAGGGAGATGCTCATTTAATATTTAAAAACGGAAGTGAAGATAACATTGGTAAATTCCAACCCGGTAAAGTTGAGCAAGCATATTCTAAGTTCAAAGGCGGAAAGACTTTTGTTTTTGGTAAAGAAAAGAAAAAAGAAGTAGAACCTAAAAAAGATTTATCACCTAAAGATAGTAAGTTGACATCTAACTTACCAAAGGATATAGCTAATAAAATGGTTAAGAATCCACAAACAGGTAGAGATATCAAAGTAACATCAGCATTGAAGTATGATGATAAAAGTCCTGTTTATAAGGCAGCTACATCTTTGGTAGCAATGATGAATAAGAAATAACTCATTGATTTTCAATAAGTTAGAAAATAATTAAACAAATATTTGGTAGTATCAAATATTATTCGTATCTTTACGAAGTAAACAATTAAACATCGTGGAGTAGAGCAGTGGTAGCTCGCTAGGCTCATAACCTAGAGGTCGGTGGTTCGAACCCATCCTCCGCAACAAAAAAATAATTGAAAGATTATTTGGAGATATGAAAAAAGTTTCGTATCTTTAACAAAGTTAAGGTTGAAGCCATCAAATAATAAAACCGATTGAGTGACCTACGCAGTAGGGAAGAAAGCCGGACACCTTAATAAATTATTTAAAAAAAGATTTGGTAGTTTGAAATAATTATCGTATCTTTATAAAGATTCAAAAATAAAGTAGTTGATTGGTTCGCCAGAAAACAAAATTGAGAATCTTTAAAAATAAATAAAAAAACATTTGGTAGTTTGAAAAAGATTTCGTATCTTTATAAAGTTATCAAATAACAAAGTTCTTTAAATTCTTGAAATAATTACACATAGTATCCTTGTGATACATAGTGTACCAACGGCCGCCTATGGTCGTTAAATAAACTACGAAAGTAGG
>CAIMGI010000015.1 GCA_903840505.1 uncultured Bacteroidota bacterium | reverse complement strand
TGTACCACCTGTCCATCTTTTACCTTCTCCGTATACAGTATAAAAAGTGGATGGCGAATTTTGATTGTTATATGATGTAGTTATCCAGCCAGCCGTTCGAGCAACGCTTGAAATTCTCATTTCATCAATATCACCTGTAATTCCCTGAGTTCTGCTTCCTGCAGTTTGGTGACCATTGTTATCAATGCTAGCATTGGTATTAATTGTAGTTAAGCTTGCATATGTTCCTGTATTTTGAGAAACCCCATTAACGAAAACCTCATAGTTTCCAGAGTTATAGGTAACTGCAATATGATACCAAGTTGCTGTTGAAAAAGTATAAATATCTCCAGGTTTGCTGTCGTGCGCTGCTCCCAAGCCTAATCGTAACTTACCATTGTATGCATAAATTTGTATACGGCTTCCGTAAGCAGGGTTTGTAGTATAACCCAAAAAATAGGCTTCCGCTGCTGGAAAACTTGTTGCTCGACCCCACATTTCAAATGTAGCTGTTGTTGTACTCCATCCTGTAGTACCAATTTGTACATAGTTATTGGCTCCACCCGAATTTAAACCATTCGCAAATTTTTCGACAGGAGTAGTACAACCGGCATTGGTTCCATTATTTCCACCGGTACTATTATCGTTATAACTGGAATTAAAATGGTAAACACCTTCAAAATTAGAATCCCAAGTGGAGGTTGAGGAGGGATCGGCCCAAACACCTGTTTTGCCATAGTACATATAAATTACGGTATGTGTTGCGGAATATACCGTTGGTACATTCACATAGGCAATTAGCTCACCGGTTGCTGCTGTGTATTTTTCTAATTGGTGATTTAATATTGTAACACCATCATCACTTGTAAAAACTATGTCCCAGCCACTTGCGTGTTCAACGTGTCCACTATTCGCAACGGTCCTCAAGTCATTATCTGAAGCCCAATTTAATTGAACAGGAAAATTTGTTAAGTTGGCTCCACCGGACACTTTCCAAGAGTTAATCCGAATTCTTTTTCTGTAACCATAGGTGCATACTTGGGAGTAACTTTCAGTAAAGGTTAATAACGCAACTAAAAGTAGAACAAAGCGAAAAAAGTGTTTTTTACTCATAGCTTAATGATTATTAGAGTTTTGTATATTAACCTCAACTAACAAATATAAATAAAAAAACAGCAGATAAAAAACCATCTATCGATATAATGGATTTTTCACTCGGTTGAACACTCAAGATTAGTCGCTAATTTGGCTATTATAAATTAATTTTTATATCTTTACTTGTCTAACAAATAACGCAATGAAAAAACTATTTTATCTTTTAGCAGCAAGTATTATTACAATGCAAGGTTGCGATAAAATTGAAATGCCCTACAGGCAAGTGGGTGCTCCAACCGGTGGAGGTGGTAGTGGATTGGCTTGTCCTGACTCAACAGTTGTGGAAGAAACAGGCGTAATAACAAAAGTAAGAAAAGTATTGTTGGAAGATTATACCGGACATACCTGTGGAAACTGCCCTAAAGCAGCCGTTAAGTTGCACGAAATACAAGTTGCTAACCCTGAAAAAGTAGTTGGTATTGCCATACACGCAGGTTCTTTTGCACAAGTTTCGTCACCAAAATACACTACCGATTTTCAAAGCACAGAAGGAACTGCTTGGGATGTATTCTTTGGAATATCCAATGCAGGAAACCCAAACGGAATGATAAACAGAATTGATAAACCTGCCGGTCAACATATTAAATACCACGACACCTGGGCCGCTTCAGTATCAGCCGCCCTTGCAATAGCACCCGATGCTCATATTCATATTCGAAATACTTACTTCACAGATTGCAGAATACTAAAAACACATATCAGCAATGAATACCTCACTGCTCAAAACGGCACATACAAATTATCGGTTGTAATTGTTGAGAACGGTATTGTTGACTATCAAAAAGATTATTCGGTTTTTCCGGATGCTGTTCCTAACTATGTATTTGATCACGTATTAAGAGGTTCGATGAATGGTACCTGGGGAGACGATATTGCAACCGGAGCTATTGCTGTAGGAGCAACACAAACAAAAGATTACGAGTTAACACTTCCTACAACTTGGAATGTTGCTAACTGTAAGGTGGTAGCTTTTGTATACAATGCTACAACGTATGAGGTAATGCAAGCCGAAGAGCTAAAAATTATTCCTTAACACCTTGAGAAAAAAACTTGCTATTGTTTTACTTCTCCTTTTATATGGAAGTAATATCATTTTAGCGCAACATAAGTTCAAAGCAGGATTATTAGCAGGGATAATAGGTAGCCAAGTATCGGGCGATAACTTAAGCGGATTTAATAAGCCCGGATTAGTTGCAGGAGCATTTGTTTCGCGACAATTAAAAAACGAAAAAGCGTCCTTCGAATTTCAACTCACTTACATTCAAAAAGGCAGTCGTAAACAGGTTCGTCCCGATAAAGGTGATTTAACTTTTTACTTATTACGACTTAACTATATTGAAGTCCCACTCCTATTGAAGTATAAAATTAAAAAATTTACATATGAAGTTGGACCTTCAGTAGCCTCTCTACTAAAATATACAGTTCAAGATCAGTATGGCTATATTCCTTCATCTTCGCCCGAAGCACGTGCCTTTAAACGAACCGATTTTTGCATCAATGCCGGAATCAATGTGCCACTTGGAAAAAGAATGGAAATGAATTGGCGTTGGTCAAACTCCTTTTTGCCCATCCGCGACAATTTAAGTACCGGTACTTCTGTTCGCTATATTTATCTTTTTGATTGGTGGTATCGTGGACAATACAGCACTTTACTCAGTTTGAATTTCAGGTATAATTTCGGAATCAAAAAAGAAGAAGCTGCTCCTTAGTTGTTGGTTGTTAGGGTCTGTTAAACTTTATTCTTACGTCTTGATTATTGTATCTTGATTCTTACTCACAAACTCCACTCCTCTTCCATATCCCAACCTGCACGGATGCTGTAATTTTTAGGACTATACATTGTTTTTTCGGGCTGTAGCTTTTTACTGAAATCGCCTGTATCCCATTTGTCATTTTTGTTTTCATCTACTATGACTTTCACGCTATAGGTTAGTGGTTTTAATGTTTCAAACACACACAATTTTGACGCATTTATTTTCTCCTCGCGAAATATATTTCCCTTTTCATCCAACAGTTGCACAATATAATTTACATTTTTTGAAGCAACATTTATTTTCAATTTCAATTTGCCAAAGTCATCTTCCTTTTGCACTTTAAATGCTGCTTTTACAGTATCGTTTTTCAGTCCGAAAATATCAATGAATGACCCTGGCGTTACCAGCAAACTATAAGCACTATCGGGCAGCAAATTAAATCCTGTGATTTTAAATTTGCGCGATGCTTTATCCATAATATCCAAGGTGCATTTTTGCATTTGACTTCCTTGTTTCAATATTATTTTTGATGCATCGTACTCCTTAATAGGATGGTTTAATGTTAATATTATTGACTGATTGGGCGGAATTTCTTTCACACAATTAGTAATTGCAATCAAGTTAAAACTTGCTGCCTTGCCCCTTCCTCCTGACTGAGTATTATTCTGTTCGGGCTTTTTTGCAATGGCAACTTCCAACGTGTCAATTACTTTTTTATCGTTCGTAACAATCAACTTAAGTGTATCGCCAATTACATCGGTTAGCCACAAGGAAAGCGAATCTCTGTTTTTACTGTACTCTTCAATGTACCAGGCTTTTTTGAATTGTGCATTTAGCGCTTCAATTTTTAAATCACCTGCAGGTTTATTAAACTCTATTCTAATTTCACCGTACTGAACACTGTTGGCTTTTTTGACAAAAAATTTGTGGTTTATTTGCTGAAACTGAGAAAGTGAAATATAAGCATTGCTATCGAGCGAATAAATGGAATCAGAAAAGCCTATAAATTCATCAGGAGCATCGTAAACATAATTGTTGTTGGCATCCTTTAGAGCTATTACCTTATACTTCCCCTGTTTAATATTATTAATTTGAAAGCCTCCACTCCCATTTGTTTTTCCAAAATAACTCGGTATTTGTTTGTATGCAAATGAATCCGAAGTATATTTTTTTTCATCGTACAACATAATGATTATCCCCTTTTCAGTTTTGTGGTTCTCTGCATAATCAACCCTTCCAAATACATAGGAAGAGTCGAGAAAAGAACCTGTTGAAAAAATATAACGAAAATCTTCCAATACATTTGCCTCCGTTAAATCTACAATTGCTTTCCCAAAATTGAAAGAATAAGTAGTGTTCTCCATTAAGGTATCCTTTAATTCAATTTTTATTGATTTGTTTTTTTCTTTAACAATGGGAGGATATTTTAAAGGAGGTGATACTGTAAGTTGTCCTTGTACATCGCGCAATGTAATATATTCGTTAAACTCAAGCACAATGCTTTTAGCACTAAAATGAAGGCTTTTACTTTCAGGGGTAGCTTTAATTAATTTTGGTGGAACAACATCCTTTGGTCCACCTGTTGGTGATACAACTTGAGCACAACTGTACAAAAGCAGTACAAAAATAATTACAAAGTAATTTTGTGTGAGGCGAATACTACTCATATTTTTTCTCAATTAACAAAATCACTTCTTGTAAATACTTTTTATCTGTTTCATCAAAGTCGGCTAACTTATCGCTATCAATATCCAATACCATAACTACTTCCTTCTTTGAATTAAAAATAGGCAATACAATTTCTGAACGGGATAATGAACTGCAAGCAATGTGTCCGGGAAAACCATCCACATCGTCTACCATTTGTATTTGTTTTGTTTCCCAAGCTTTTCCACAAACACCTTTTCCGAAATCAATTCTGGTACAAGCAACAGTTCCTTGAAATGGACCCAATACCAATTGATTGTTTTTTACAAAATAAAACCCCACCCAAAAAAAATGCATACTCGAATGCAAGGCTGCCGAGAGGTTTGCTAAATTAGCAACCAGGTCGCTTTCGCCTTCGGTCAACCCTTTTAATTGGGGTAAGAGCTCTTGGTACTTCTTTTCCTTTGTTAAAGAATCTGCAATGTGAATTGACTCAAACATAATGCAAAGATGCTAATTTTTGATTAGAGATTTGCGTACGCAATTGTAGCAACGTTAACTTGGGTATCCGGAATCTGCAGTAACTGATTTGCGCAGGATTCCAAGGTAGCTCCTGTGGTTATTACATCGTCTACCAACAATATATTTTTCCCTTTCAACATATCCCGATTGTTTATTTCAAATACACTGTCAACATTTTCCCATCTTTTAAATCGCGCTTTATTTGTTTGTGTTTCGTTATTTTTTGAACGCAATAAAACAGTAGTCAAAACAGGCTTTTTAAATATCTGCGACAAGCCTATTGCAATCATTTCACTTTGATTATAGCCTCTCTTTTTTTCTTTTTTAAAATGAAGCGGTACGGGGATTATGTAATCAATTGTTTCATACCCTGCAATCCGAATGAGTTCACTGCCGTACATTCTGCCTAGTTTCATTCCGAGCTCTTGCTGTCCATTATACTTTAATTGATGCAGTAAATTTTGAACTTTATTTCCCTTGTTAAAATAATAAAACGAAGATGCTTTGCTTAAATTTACACGACCCCAAAAAAGCTTCATTATGGGATTGTCGTCACTTTTGTGAAAATTCGTTTTGGGTAAGCTGTGCTGACAACGGGAACAGATATGCTCTTCATTTTTATACAAGGCATTTCCACAAGCCATACATATTTTAGGGTAAATAAGTGAAACAAAATCAGAAAACAAATACATAGAAATGCGTTGATATATGGAAAAAATGCCCTAATTTTGCATAAATTTAAACACTAATTACTAATCAATCAAATCCAAAATGGAAAACAGCGAACAGCCCAACCAAAAAAAATCGAACAACTTGTTTTTTATGATACTTTCGGGAGTATTAACGCTGGTATCGTTATTTTTAGCATATCAGTTATACAACCAAAAAACACTTACCGAAATAGTAACTGTTGAAAAAGAAAAAGTTGAAAGCGATTATACCGGTGTAAAAGCTGATTTGGAAGAAGTACAAAAATTATACGAAGGGCTTCAAACCAACAACAAGCAACTTCAATCGGAATTAGATACGAGAAGAGAAGAAATAGAAGAATTGGGTGTTCAACTTGAAAAATACAAGGGCGATGCCGCAATGGTTCGTAAATTGCAAAAAGAACTTGTTACCATTCGTAACCTAATAAAAAGTTATTTGCACGAAATTGATTCTTTGCACATCGTTAACCAAGGATTAAAAGATACAAACCTAATTGTAAACCAAAGTTTGATGGCGGAGAAAGGCAAAACAGAACAGTTGAGTACTGAAAAAAAGAATTTGACAGATAAATTGGATGTGGCTGCAAAATTAACCGCATATCAATTATTTGCTGATGCAGTTAAAATGAAAGGAGAAGCGAAAGAAATTACTACTACAAGAGCCGGAAGAGCAGATAAAATTAGAGCTTGTTTTACGCTGAGTGCAAACCGAGTAGCAAAACAAGGAGAAAAAATTATTTATATGAAAATAACCTCCCCCGGAGGGCAAGTATTGGTAAACGGTACTGATGATTCCAACAGCTTTACAGCGAATGGACAGAAACAATCATTCAGTGCAAAAAAGGCGGTGGAGTACGAAGGTAGTGCGAAAGAAGTTTGTATGGGCTTTATTAAAAAAGAAGAATTTGCAAAAGGAAAATACAAAGTTGAAATATTTGCCGATGGCGTTTCCATTGGAGATGCTGAAATGGAATTAAAATAAAAAAATATGAAGAACGCCCTTTTTTCTCTTCTTGGTTTAGCTGCTATTTTTATGGTTGCAGCCTGCGGCAGTGAAACAAAACCTACTGATGCAACCGGCACACCAACAGTTGCCGTTACTACTGCCGATGGAGAATTGTGGGGTGAACATGTACGCAGTCAGGCTGAAATTATAAAGCCTGAAGATTGGGACTCTTCAGATTGGGTAAGAGTAAATAAATTTGTTGACCAGCAAAAAATTGCAAGTACCATAATGGATGCTGTTCTTTCAGGCAAGCAAAAAGCATACGACCCTTTTGATGAAAATGTGGAAATTTCGGTAGAAACGCTAAATAGTCAAATGCATAAAACAGACACCCTATTAATTGAAGACCCTGCTAAACCAGGAGTGTTTGAACAAAAAATTATTAAAAGAGAATTTTCAACCGAAAGCATTACAAACATTCGCTTTATTGAAGATTGGTATTTTGACAAAGTAAAATTCAAACTAACTAAAAAAGTTACGGGTATTGTATTAGGACAATCTGTTCTCAATGATGATGGCTCTTTCAAAGGATTAAAACCTATTATTTTAGTAAAATTGAACAACTAAAAATATGAACACAAAAGATATAGCGCCCGGTTTGGAAAAAATATTCAAGGATGCAGGTGATTTTTTACCGCTTAACGGAACCGATTATGTTGAGTTTTATGTGGGCAATGCAAAACAATCGGCACACTTTTATAAAACAGCTTTTGGGTTTCAATCATTGGCTTATGCAGGACTTGAAACAGGTCTTAAAGACAGGGTTTCCTATGTATTGCAACAAGACAAAATTCGTTTGGTTTTAACTACAGCTTTAATCAGCGATTCACCTATTGGTGAGCACGTAAAAAAACACGGTGACGGTGTAAAAGTAATTGCACTTTGGGTGGACGATGCTACAAAATCTTTTGAAGAAACTACATCGCGTGGCGCTAAACCATTTATGGAACCTACACGTGAAGATGATGAAAATGGTTATGTTGTCCGTTCGGGCATTTATACTTATGGCGAAACGGTTCATATGTTTGTGGAACGCAAAAATTACAATGGCGATTTTTTACCCGGCTTTAGAAAATGGGAAAGCGATTATAAGCCAACATCAATAGGATTAAAATTTGTTGATCATATGGTGGGGAATGTAGGTTGGAACCAAATGAATACTTGGGTAAAATGGTACGAAGACGTGATGGGCTTTGTGAACTTTCTTTCCTTTGATGACAAACAAATTCACACTGAATATTCTGCCTTGATGAGTAAGGTAATGAGCAATGGAAATGGTCGTATAAAATTTCCAATCAATGAACCTGCTAAAGGAAATAAGCGTTCACAAATTGAGGAGTACATTGATTTTTATGAAGGTTCGGGGGTGCAGCATTTAGCACTTGCAACAGATGATATCATTAAAACGGTATCGGAGTTGAGAGCAAGGGGCATTGAATTTTTACCTCCACCACCTCAGGCATATTACGATGAGATTCCTACCCGTTTAGGAGCACACCGTGAAGCAATGAAAGAAGATATTCAGCAACTTCAGAAATTATCGATTCTTGTGGATGCCGATGAAGACGGTTACCTCTTGCAAATATTTACCAAACCTCTAGAAGATCGCCCTACTCTATTTTTTGAAATCATACAACGGATGGGTGCAAAGGGTTTTGGTGCCGGTAATTTCAAAGCACTTTTTGAATCCATAGAAAGGGAGCAAGCGAATAGAGGTACTTTATAGGAATCATTCACGCTTTTTACTTTAAGCTACTACCGTTAACTAAATAAAGTGGAACAGGCAGCCTTGTATGTATCTATAAATCTTACATTTATTGGGTAGTGTGCTAATTTTTTCCAATTAGCTTTCATAAAAATTAAAACCACACAATGCAATTAAAAAAGATTTCTATCGTTCTGCTTAGTTTAATAACATATAGTAGTTATTCTCAGTCATTTTTAAATGGCAATTTCGAAATCAATACTGCTGGTTCTTGTGATTATAATAACTCAAATGCCGGATTTACTTCAAAAATGTCGAATGCTATAGCATATGGCGCAGCACAAGAGCTTGACATAATGGATAATGTTTGCCCATATGGACTCCCACAAAGTGGAACTTGGTTTGTTGGTTTGGCAGGAAATACCGATGCATTTACAATGCAGTTGAGTGCCCCTTTGGTAGCAGGTCAATGCTATGAAATATCGTTTTGGGATCAAGGGAATGCGCAATATCCACCTGCTCCACCTGCTGTAATTGGATTATCAACAGTTGCCGGAGCTGTAGGAACAAATATTTATACCGGCCCTACCCCAACATTAGGTGCTTGGTCAAACAGAACTTTCCAATTCAATGCTCCTAATAATGGGCAATATATCTCTGTTTCTGTAAATGCTTGGAGATGGTTACAAGTAGACAATTTTGTAATTACCTCTTGCTGCACTCCTCCCATTTTACAAATGGACTCAACCAATGTTGATTGTTTTGGAGCTTGTAATGGAACAGCTACAGTTCACGCCAGTGGTGGTGGTGGCCCATATACATATTTATGGAACAATGGTCAAACCGACTCAACCGCTACCGGTTTATGTGCCGGAGTCCATATAGTTACCGTAACAGATGCCGGTGGATGTGTGAGTTCAAGAATAGTTACAATAACAGAACCTTCTGTATTGTCTTCCGTTAATGTCCAAGTAAACGAGAGTTGCGGAGCATTAGGCACAGCAACCGTTACTCCTTTTGGAGGAACTGCACCATATAGCTATTTGTGGAACAATGGCCAAACAACACCAACAGCTACAAATTTAGTAGCGGGTAATTATTCGTGTACCATAACAGACGCAAACAATTGTACCTTGGTTGTGAATTTTGTGTTGACAATGGCTGGTGGTTTTACATTTACACAATCGCAAGTTGATGTTCTTTGTTTTGGTCAATGTACCGGAACAGCTACGGCTACGCCAAATGGTGGAGTTGCACCTTATACTTATGTGTGGGCACCTGCTCCGGGTGGTGGACAAGGAACAGTAACTGCAACCGGACTTTGTTCAGGAAATTATTCTTGTACCGTTACTGATGTTAATGGTTGTACTGCTGTTGCTAACTTTACAATTAACGAACCTACAGCATTAACCGCAACATCCACACAAGTCAATCAAACCTGTGCCGTTCAAGGAAGTGCAACTGCAAATCCTGCAGGAGGTGTTGGGCCATATACTTACTTATGGAGTGATGGTCAAACTGCACAAACTGCCAACGGACTAGTTGCAGGAAACTATTCGTGTACCGTGACAGATGCAAACAATTGTACTGTAATAATAAATGTTACCATTTTACCACCTGCAAATGGTTTAACTGTTACATCTACTCAAGTGGATGAATTGTGTTTTGGAGACGCCACAGGCACAGCTACTGCTAATGCGTCATTGGGAATTGCACCTTATTCCTATTTGTGGTCAGACGGACAAACCACACAAACTGCTGTCGGACTAATAGCCGGTACATATACTTGTACCGTTACAGATGTAATGGGATGTACCGGGACAGTAACAGTTACCATAACAGTTAATCCTACACCTAATATTGTGTTTAGTGCCGACAAAGTAAATGGATGTAAACCTTTGTGTGTAAACTTTACTGATGCCTCTACTATTGCAACAGGTTCTATTGTTTCTTGGACTTGGGATTTCGGTGACGGGACTGCTGCAAGTTCGCAACAAAAGCCATCTCACTGTTATTCGGATGCAGGATCATACAATGTTACACTCACTCTAGTTTCTAATTTGGGATGCAATGCCAGCGTTACACAAAATGCAATGATTACGGTATATCCTGATCCAATTGCAGAATTTACTTTTACACCAAATGCTACCACCATACTCAATCCTAAAATATCATTCATCAATCAATCTGTTGGGGCTTCTAGTTTTGTATGGGACTTTGGTGATAAAAACGATTCTGTAAATACTACAGCTCTTCATCCTGAACATACTTATGCTGATACAGGATTGTATTGTATTAAGTTGATTGCTACTTCTGCAGATGGATGCGTAAACGATGTAACACATTGTTTAATTGTTAGTCCGGAATACACCTTCTTTATACCAAGTGCTTTTACTCCTAATGGCGATGGGTTAAACGATGTGTTCTTACCAAAAGGACTTTATATTCTTACTTTTGATATGAGCATTTTTAACAGATGGGGAGAGCCTATTTTTACAAGCAATGATTTATACAAAGGATGGAATGGTACCGCCAATGGTGGCACATTATTGTGTCAACAAGATGTGTATGTATATAAAATAAAAATAAGTTATTCTAATCCGGATAATCCAAATAGCATATTGGAAAAGGAATATGTAGGTTCGGTTACTTTGGTTAAATAGGTATTAATTAATTTCTTCCATAATAAAAGACCCGTAAGTTGCGGGTCTTTTATTTATTAGAATAAGTAAAGTGTGATTTATTACTTAGGAAAATTCTTCGAGTGCAACATTTTAAATAGCGTTACAATTTTTTTTCTAAAAATTAAAAAGAGTATTACATAAGGCACAGCCATTAAGTACAAAATTCCTTTGTTGATCCCCTTCGCCACACTTCCCCCACCCTCCAAATTGGAAGTTGTTGTTGCTTTACACATTGCACATTGTGCCAATGATATATCATAACTGAACACAATTAAAAGAATCAAGACTGCAAAAAATAAGCTATACTTTTTCATTAAATCAATGCGTATAATACGGTGACAACATTAAATACACTACTACTCCGGTAATTGTAACATATAACCAAATCGGATAAGCCCAACGAACTATTTTTTTATGCAATTCAACCTGCAGTTGCAAACCTCGGTAAAAGGATAATAATATAAGTGGCAATACTGCGGCAGCTAATATGATATGACTAATTAATATTACAAGATAAAGTGGTCGCAAAGGATTATCCAATGGGAAAACAGTTTCAACTGCCAGCCAATGATAGGTTATGTATGAAACTAAAAACAAGGAAGAAAATAAAAACGCCCAAATATTTATTTTTTTGTGCAGTGTAATATTTTTTTGTTTTATAAAATAAAGTGAAAACAAGAGTAAGCAAGTACAAGTACCATTAATGATGGCATTAAATTTTGGCAGCCTATACACAAAATCAGGAATTTCATTGGGTACCGGCAATACTTTTTTATTCAACAACACTACCACCAAAAAAACAAAGGTTGAAACGGCTGCAATTATTCTGAAAATTAGTTTATCATTCATTGCTACAAAAGTACAAATTATTGGAGATTCTGTTTTTTCTTTCTTGCTTTCATTCGGTATTCAGCAAATAATACCCTAACCTCATCCTGCAATCTATTTACATCTGTAACACTTGTGCCATCATAAAAACCGCGTATATGCCTTTCCTTATCTACCAATACAAGTGTTTTGCTGAAGGTGAAATTATCAAACGTTCCAACATCAACTAAGTATCCATTGGTTGCAATGTTGTACAATTGCTTTTTATCGCCCGTTACCACATTCCACATATTATCAATGGCGTGTACTTCGTATGCAAATTGCTTTAACACAGGAACAGAATCCTTTTCGGGATTAACCGTATGTGAAAGCAGAATAAAATTATTAATGAAACTCAATTTCTTTTGTATGTTAAAATACTGAGCAGCCAGTTTGGTAGAAACCGTTCGGTCGGAACAAGACAGAAAATCGGCTACATACATTTTTCCTTCATAATTTTTTTGGGTAATAATTTTACCCTCTTGGTTCACAAAAGTAAAATCTGGAATACTGTGATAAATTGTATCTTTTCCATTGGCTGCTAATTGCTTTGGGCCAAAATAAGCCAGTTTAACAAATACGGAATCGTCACCCGATACAAGCGGCTTACGAACAACAAAATAATAGTATATAAAACAAAGGATTGCGGGAAATAAAAAAAATGCAAGTAAGTATCCTCCTTTTTTATATTTTGGAGCTACTGTACTCGCATTCATATGTTAAAATTAAAATTTAATGGTGAGCTTCTCATTCTTTGGTCTCTTCTTTAGCACCGTCCTCGTGTTCCTCAGAAGTTTTGTGTTCTTCAGAAAGATGCTTGTGACCTTCCTCTCTTTGCTCCGCAAATGCTTTATCCATTTCAGCTCTGTGTTCTTTGGAATAATTGCCTTCCCCAATATCAACCATAATGGCCAAATACAAAATAAACACCGTGTACGGACCTAAAATAACCCATTTATAGGCTTTTGTTTCATCACCAAGGTGCATAAAAGAAAGCACAATGAAACCGGCTTTAACGACAGTTAAAGTAATGAAAAGATACATTAATACTGTTTTATTTAAACCCCAAGCTTCTGCTTGAAATCCTATAATCAACTCACCTATGGTGATTCCCAACATTATCCAGAAAACATTCCAAAGCTTTCTTCTTTTCTTTTTCCCTTCTTCTTCGCTGTGGTGAGCTAAGTGCTCGTAACTTGGGTATGGGTCGTTAAATCCTGACATAATTTTTTATTTAATATGTGTATAATTTATTTTTATAGTAGATAAAAGAATGTAAACACGAACACCCACACAAGATCCACAAAGTGCCAATACAAACCAACCTTTTCAACCATTTCGTAGTGACCACGCTTCTCGTAAGTATCGTTCAATACATTAATATAAATAATAGCATTAATTACAACACCACTAAAAACGTGAAAACCGTGAAAGCCTGTAATGAAGAAAAAGAAATCTCCAAATACCGGTAAACCATATTCGTTCACTTGTAAATTTGCTCCTTTAAATACTTCGGTTACCCAAACTCCATCTTTTAAAAATGTTCTTACGGCACCGTGATCTGTTCCAACAATAAAGTGATACCACTCCCAAGCTTGAGATCCAACAAACATTAAACCACCAATAATGGTAAGCAGCATCCAATTGGCAACAGCCTTTTTATTCATTCTATGTCCTGCTTCAACGGCAAGTACCATCGTAACAGAACTCATAATGAGGATAAATGTCATTAAACCTACATAAGCCAAAGCAATATGCCCTTCATAGAAAGGGAAGTGTGTAAACACATCTCCCGGTATTGGCCAAAGATCAGGGTATTTATGACGCATAAATCCATATGCACAAAGTAATCCAGAGAACGTTAATGCATCCGAAACAAGAAAAAACCACATATACATTTTTCCGTAGCTCATACCAAATGGGGATACGCCTCCGTTCCAATGCTTTGTTTCGCTTACTGCAGTTGAGTGACTTGACATAACTATATTTTAAAAATTAATTTTCGAATGCAAGTTTAAGCATTAACGAATAAATAACAAAAATAAAAACAAATAAATCCACAATAAGTCTAAAAAATGCCAATAAATGGAACATAACTTTAAATCGAGATAGCTGGTGGAGCTATATAGCCCCTTTTTTGATCGAACTAAAACCATCACCAAATAAATATACCCTCCAAAAAAGTGAGCTAAATGCAAACCTGTAAGAACATACATAAAGGATCCCGCAGCATTGCTTTCCTTTCCGGCAAAAAACACTTTTTGTTCCACTAAATTATTCCAACCCATAAACTGAAATACAATAAACAGTGTGGCTAATATTAATGTTAGGAGCAAAGCATTGGTTGCCGTTTTCTGGTTATCCTTTTTCGAAGCTAAATAGCCCCAATTAAGTGTGAGACTGCTAAGCATAATAACGGCTGTACTAAAATAAAAGGATTGAGGCAAACTAAATTGCAGCCAATGACCTGTTGCTTGTCGAACCAAATAAGCACTGGTTAATCCGGCAAAAAGCATAACCATACTACCAATGGCAACATACAACAAGGTAGATGCTGTTTTTTTTCTAATCTCTTCCTTTTCTATTTGTGTTAAAGGAGCTGTTGATTGATATTCCATTTTTATATTTTATCAATTAATAATGCTATTTGTACGATTGGCAAATAAATAAAAGAGCCAAACATTAACTCTTGAGCCGACTTTATTTCACAGGTTTTTAATAACTTAAAGGCTTGAAAAGAAAATGCTATTCCGCAAATTAAAATTATAATAGCGCCAAGTCCTCCTATCATATTATAATACCAAGGCATTAAACTAATTGGGATAATACCCAAGGTATATACCAATGTTTGAAAAGCTGTCCCTTTACCTCTGCCTTCGGCTGTAGGCAGCATTTTAAAGCCTGCTTTTTTATAATCATCGTCTAGCACCCAAGCTATTGCCCAAAAATGCGGAAATTGCCAAATAAATTGAATAGCAAAAACCAATATTGCTCCTAAACCAAAATCATTTGTAGCCCCAACCCAACCCAACATTGCAGGAATGGCTCCCGGAAATGCCCCAACAAATACGGCAAAGGGCGTTATACGTTTTAAAGGAGTATACACAAAGGTATATAAAACAAGGGCTAAAAGACCTAAAATCCCACTATAAGTATTTACGCATAACCACAATATTAAAACACCACAAACGCCCAATATAAATGCAATTATATGCGCCTCTATCAATGACATTCTACCCGAAGGTAAAGGTCTGTTGCAAGTTCTTGTCATTAATTTATCGAGATTTCTTTCTATTATTTGATTGTATGCATTGGATGAGCCTGTAACCAAAAAACCTCCCAAAATCATAAACAGCAATTTTTGCCAATCGATTGAACTTGTTGCAAATAGAAAAGAAAGAGCAGCAGAAAGCACTACCAAAAAAGACAACCTAAGTTTAATTAACTGAACAAAATCGCCAATTTTAGAGACTTTTCTAATTGCCGGATTTTCTATTGAAATTTCCTTATTACTCACTTTACCCCATTTGTTTCGGGTACAATGTTACCAAATATTTGCAATTCTAACAAACAGAAAAGGCGCAACAATTGTCGCGCCTTTTCTGAATAAGCAAAATATTTTTATGACTTTTTATCGTCACTTTTAAAACTCATATACATTGCAACTCCCACAACACTTAAAACACCAATAACACCTAAAATAGAATAAATAGTATTGTCATCTGCTCTTACCATTGTTTTCATCTCTTTAAACAACCCTTTTTGCGTTTTATTTAAACCTTGTTCAGATGATGCCTTAGCTGCCGTATCTGCTGTTTCTTCCGCAATCGCTGAATCAACTGCTTCTGCGACTAATGAATTGGTTGTTTGAGCAATTACTGAATTGCCAATAGAAAAAAGCAAGACAAGTACGAATACAAAACGAATCAATATCGTTTTTGTTATTAGGTTACAACTAGACATATATATACGATTTTAGTTAATTTTCCTTAAGTAAATATAACACTGATACGTTCTATTTTTAATATAGTTACAACAAAGGTAGTTTTTATCTTCGTTTTCCCTAATCAATCGACAGATTTTACTATTTTCTTTTGTTTTTAGGATTTTGTTTGTACATTTGCAGCCGAAAGTTTAGTATTAAAGAGAGGGGACAGCAAGTCCCCTCTTTTATTTATCTAAAATTACAAGATGATAACTGCCGAGCATATAAAACCTATAGTAGCACAAGCACTTCAATCCACAGAGAATTTTTTGGTGGATGTAAAAGTGAATCCGGGCAACCGTATAATTGTATTACTGGACAATATAAATGGTTTAGCGATTGACGAATGTGTGAGAGTAAGCAAGTTTATTGAAGGAACTTTGGACCGAGAAGCGGAAGATTTTGAGTTGCAAGTTTCATCACCGGGATTAGAAAGCCCATTTAAAGTTATTGAACAGTACACAAAAAGTATTGGAAAGCAAGTAGAAGTAACAACAATAGAAAACCAAAAAATAATTGGAAAACTAATTGAAACGGATGAAAACAGCATTTCAATAGAAGAAACAAGCAAAAACAAAAAAGAAGCAAGTCAAAAAAAAATAGTAATAGATCGAAATCAAATAAAACAAACCAAAAGAATAATTTCTTTTAAATTTTAATAAAATGGAAACCATTAATTTAATTGAGTCATTTTCGGAATTCAAAGAATTCAAAAACATTGATCGCCCTACAATGATGAGCATCCTTGAAGATGTTTTTAGAAGTATGCTCATAAAAAAATACGGTACTGATGAAAATTGCGACATCATCATCAACATCGACAAAGGAGATTTGGAAATATGGCGCAACCGTGAAATAGTTGACGATGAATTTGCCGATGACAGTTTTGATTACGATGAAAACAGACACGTAAGTCTTACAGAAGCCAGAAAAGTTGAACCCGATTTTGAAATTGGAGAAATTTTAACTGAACCTGTACGCTTGTTAGATTTTGGTAGAAGATCGGTTTTGTCTGTTCGTCAAAATCTTGCATCACGTATACTTGAGCACGAAAAAAATGGTATTTATCAAAAATACAAAGAGAAAGTTGGCGATATCATTACAGGTGAAGTATACCAAATATGGAAAAGAGAGTTACTTATATTGGATGATGAGGGCAATGAATTAATTATGCCGAAATCGGAACAAATACCTTCCGACTTTTTCAAAAAAGGAGACACCGTTAGAGCCGTTGTGGCAAGAGTTGATTTCAAAAACAACAATCCTGTTATTGTTTTATCAAGAACATCTCCATTGCTTCTTGAAAGACTTTTTGAACTGGAAGTACCTGAGGTTTTTGATGGCTTAATTACCATCAAGAAAATTGTTCGCGAGCCAGGTGAAAGAGCGAAGGTTGCCGTTGAATCATACGATGATAGAATTGACCCTGTAGGTGCTTGTGTGGGAATGAAAGGATCAAGAATACACGGTATTGTTAGAGAGTTGAAAAATGAAAATATTGATGTAATAAACTACACCAGCAATATTCAGCTTTTTATTACACGATCGTTAAGCCCTGCAAAAATTACTTCTATTAAAATTGATGAGGAAACAAAAAGAGCAGAAGTATTTTTAAAGCCCGATCAAGTATCATTGGCCATCGGAAAGGGAGGACACAATATTAAATTAGCGGGCAAACTAACCGGCTACGAAATAGATGTTTATCGCGATACAGATGTGGATATTGAAGATGTGGATTTAGAAGAATTTGCAGATGAAATTGATAACTGGATTATTGATGAACTAAAAGCAATTGGTTGCGATACTGCTAAAAGTGTACTTGAATTGAGTACCGAAGATTTAGTAAAAAGAACCGATTTAGAAGAAGAAACAGTAAAAGAAATAAGGGCTATTTTAAGTTCAGAATTCGAGTAATTTATACGTTAACAGAAATAAACAGGCAAAATTTAATATGTCAGAACCAGAAAAAACAATTCGAATAAGTACTATTCTTCCTAAACTGAATATCAAGTTGGATAGGGCTATTGAATTTTTTGCAAGCAAAGGCTACAAAATAGATAATAATCCTAATCAAAAGATTAGTGAGCCGATGCGCGATATATTGATTGCTGAATTTCAATCGGAAAAATCGGCTAAGGAAGAAGCTCAAAAAGTTGGGTTAAATAAAGCAAAAGAGTCGGCAGCTAATTCTACAACTGAGAAAAAGATTGAAGCCCCTGTTGTAGTTGAAACTCCGAAAAAGAAAGAAGACGAAACTGAGGTATTGATAAAAAACACTACCACAGTTAGCGAACCAAAAAAGGAAGAGAAAGTGGTTGAGGCAACTCCTAAAGCTGAAGAAGAAACTTCGAGCGTGAAAGTTGTAGGGAAAATAGATTTGGATTCTAAAAACTTTAAGACAAAACCCGATAAGAAATCTAAAGCGGAAAAAGAAACTGAAGTTAAGGTAGAAAAGGAAACAAAGACAACAAAAGGAGGGAAGAAAAAAAAGGAGGAGCTTGTTGAAGACGTTAAACCTGAAGTAACTGAAGTTGCTCCTATAGTTGTTGAACCGACAGAGGAAAAACCTGTTGAAAATCCGGAAGACAATTTTATAAAAACAAATTACGAAAAGCTGGAAGGCCCTACTATTTTAGGAAAAATGATACTTCCTGTAAAAGAGGATAAGAAAAAACCAGTTGGGTCTTCTAACCCTTTTACTGAAAAATCGGGAAAGAAAAAACGCAAGCGAATTAAAAAAGGTCCGGTTAGTGCAGGTGCTGATGCAGCCGTGAATGTTGGCAAAGGTACAAGTCTTGAATCGAAAGACTCGTTTTTTGCAAAGAGAAAAGATTTTACGAAAAAGCCTGCTGAAGTAAAACCTGCAGCAACGGATGAAGAAATTTCAAATCAAATTAAGGAAACACTTGCCCGATTAAGTGGTGCCGGAAAATCAAAAGCTTCAAAGCATAGAAGAACAAAGAGAGAAGAAGTTGGTCAGCAAATACAAGACAACCTTGATCAACAAGAAGCGGAAAAGAAAATTATTAAGGTTACTGAATTTGTGTCTGCGAATGAGTTGGCAAAAATGATGAACGTACCTGTAAACAATATTATTTCAACTTGTATGAGTTTGGGAATGTTTGTTTCTATTAATCAACGTTTGGATGCAGAAACAATCAGTATAGTAGCGGCCGAATTTGACCATACTGTAGAGTTTGTAAGTGCCGAAGTGCAGGTTCAGGTTGCAGAGGAAGTTGACAAACCCGAGGACTTAAAACCCCGTTCCCCTATTGTAACTGTAATGGGTCACGTGGATCACGGTAAAACATCCTTGCTGGATTATATCCGTAAAGCAAACGTTATTGCAGGTGAAGCAGGCGGTATTACTCAACACATTGGAGCATACAGCGTTCAATTGGATAATGGTAAAAAAATCGCATTCTTGGATACTCCCGGACACGAAGCCTTTACCGCTATGCGTGCTCGTGGAGCACAGGTTACTGATATTGTAATTATTGTGGTTGCAGCAGATGATAATGTAATGCCTCAAACAAAAGAGGCAATTAACCACGCACAAGCAGCAGGTGTTCCTATTGTGATTGCCATCAATAAAATTGATAAGCCGGGTGCAAATCCCGATAAAATTCGCGAAGAACTTTCTGCAATGAATATTTTGGTGGAAGAATGGGGTGGAAAATACCAATGTCAAGAAATTTCAGCTAAAAAAGGAACCAATATTGAAGCCCTTTTGGAAAAGGTATTGTTGGAGGCAGAATTGTTAGACCTGAAAGCAAATGCGAACAAGAATGCTGCAGGAACTGTTATTGAAGCTTCGCTTGACAAAGGAAAAGGATATGTTACTACTTTACTTGTTCAAACAGGTACCATAAAAGTGGGTGATGTTGTATTGGCGGGTTGTTTTAGCGGAAGAGTTAAAGCTATATTCAATGAACGTGGCGCTACCATAAAAGAAGCCGGACCGTCAAGTCCTGCCCTGATACTTGGTTTAACAGGTGCTCCGCAAGCAGGTGATAAATTTAAAGTAATGGACGATGAGCGTGAAGCACGTGAAATTGCAACGAAAAGATTACAACTGCAACGCGAACAAGGTTACAGAACACAAAAGCATATTACATTGGATGAGATCGGAAGAAGGCTTGCTATTGGTGATTTCAAACAACTTAACTTAATTGTGAAAGGTGATGTGGATGGTTCGGTAGAGGCATTAACAGACTCCTTGTTGAAATTATCAACGGATAAAGTTGCCATCAATGTGGTGCTTAAATCGGTTGGTCAAGTTTCGGAAAGTGATGTATTGCTTGCTTCTGCATCCGATGCAATTATCGTTGCATTTAACGTACGTCCATCTTTAAACGCACGTAAACTTGCCGAAACAGAACAAATTGACATACGTACCTACTCTATTATTTACAATGCCATAAATGAAATTAAGGCTGCAATGGAAGGAATGCTTGCTCCTGAATTCGAAGAGAAAATTGTGTGCAATATTGAAATCAGAGAGGTATATAATATCACCAAAGTAGGAACCATTGCAGGTTGTATGGTGCTTGACGGAAAAGTTACACGTCATACCAAAGTAAGAATTATACGTAATGGTATTGTTATTCATACAGGTGAGCTTGGTTCATTGAAACGATTTAAGGATGATGTTAAAGAAGTTGCTACGGGATATGAGTGCGGACTTAACATCAATAACTTCAATGACATTCAGGTGAATGATATTGTGGAAGGTTATGAGATGGTGGAGATAAAAGCTAAATTGTAATTATACTATTAGCTTTTTAATTACAAGAATATCAGTTGAATATTTATTGCTTTTCAATAACCTCTTGTGCTTTTGTAAGTGTTTTATCCATCTTGTTAAAGATGGGATAAAAACCTTCATTACGCCATATATTACGTGCTATAAGCGCTTTTATTTCCATTTCAATAATTGCCTTTGAAGCACTTATTCCTTTTTCGTCTTTCTTAATTTTTCTGCCTTCAGCAAAAACTACCAAAGAGTTAAACAGTGCTTCATCTATATTGAATTTTTTATCAAAGTCATTTACATCTTTGTATTTATTTAATGTAGCTCGATTCTTATCCGCATACAGCAAAGCAAATTCATTTATTACACCGTTGAAAATTAAATTCGATAAATATTGAGAACGTCCCATCGTGTCAAGTGGAACAAAAACATCGGGCATTATTCCTCCTCCGGCATATACTATTTTACCTTTGGGTGTTCTGTATTTTAAGGTATCAGCAAAGTGCACACTGTCGGCATTTTGCAATTCCCCTTTTTCATAACGATGTACTTCTTCGCTGTAATAATCTGCTAAATCGCCTTTCTTATATGGTTTTTGTATGCATCTTCCGGTAGCAGTATAATATCTTGCAATGGTTAATCGTATAGCCGAGCCATCGGTAAATTCACTTTGCTCTTGCACCAATCCTTTTCCAAACGACCGCCTACCAACTATAATTCCGCGATCATTGTCTTGTATACATCCCGACAAAATCTCACTTGCAGATGCCGACCCTTCATCAATAAGCACACACAATTTACCTTGTTCGAAATTACCTTTTGATGTGGCTTTGTATTCTTCCTTTGGTCGTGCTTTGCCCTTTGTATAAACAATCATTTTATTGTTGCTTAAAAACTCATCGGCAATGGCCGTTGCAGTATTCAAATAACCTCCACCATTATTTCTAAGGTCAATAATTAAATTCTGCATCCCTTGTACAGTTAATTTATTAAAAGCATCCATATACTCCTGATAGGTGGTTGCCGCAAAACGATTGATTTTAATATAACCCGTTTTATCGCTGAGCATATAGGCTACATCCACACTGTACAATGGGATTTTATCGCGCGTAATATTAAAGTCAATGAGCTTGTTGCTGCCTCTTCGCAAAATAGAAACGGTAACTTTTGTTCCGCCTTTACCTTTCAATTTTTTTAATACCCCCTCGTTTGTAATTTTCACACCTGCAACTATTTTGCCGTCTACTTTTACAATCCTGTCTCCTGCTCTTATTCCGAGTATTTCAGAAGGACCACCTGATAAAGCAGAAACTACAATGATGGTATCTTTTAGAATATTAAACTCTATTCCAATCCCTTCAAAATTTCCTTGCAAGGATTCGTTGGTAGATTCCAAATCGCTTGCAGGAATATAGGCTGAATGTGGGTCGAGGTTTTCAAGCAAAGATGCAATGGCATTGTCGGTAAGTTGCTTTTTATTAACCGTATCAACGTATTCGTTTTGAATATAGTTGAGTACCTCATTTATTTTATTGTTTCCTGTAACACCTTCAGTAGCAATTAAAGAATTCATTGTGTTGGACTGATTGAGCTTCAAACCAATAAAAATACCCAGTATGAGAACCACCGCAAAAATCAGCGGCAACAATGAATTGTATTTGGGTTGTTGAAACATCTATTTTTTCTTAGTGTATCTTTCTACGGCAACACCGAACTTATTTAAAAAATCAACGCCTTCATCACTTGCCAATCCTTTAAAATCGGCATAGGAGTGTAAATAATATACTTTTTTTATGCCCGTTGTGTAGATTACTCGAGCACAAGCAATACAAGGCGAAAGGGTTATGTACAAAGTAGAGCCTTCAATAGAAACATTGTTTTTTGACGCATACAAAATAGCATTCTGTTCAGCGTGTAATGCCAGTGAGCAACTTCCTTTGCTGTCGCGCGGACAACCTTCTTCGGGCCATTGTTCATCGCAATTATGTGTACCAGCAGGCGGACCATTATACCCCAATGATACAATGCGTGTATCCTTAGTAAGCACTGCCCCTACTTGCGCTTTTACACAGTGCGAACGTTTGGCAAGGTTCTCTGCCAAGTCCATATAAATATCATCGAAACTGGGTTTGCTCATTTGTATTTGTTATTCTATTTAGGGTGTCAAATTTACGAATTATATTGTGTAATTGGCATCCATAAAATGATACAATCCTTTACAAAAACAAAGATATATCTATACATTACGGAGCACAACACCCTAGACTTTCACCATTTTTTATTTTGGCTAATAAATCATAACTTCCTTTTGTTACAATATCGGCTTCCTTGTCAATGGCTGATATGAAAACAATTTCGGTATAATTCATTTCAGAAACACCTGTTTTTATTTCCACCATTTCAAAACCATAATCCTTTGGCTTTTCGTCCTTGCAGTCTTTATCCGAACAAAAATCGCCTTCGGTTGCGACAAAAACATATTTTTTGCCTTCAAAATCAACGATGGCTTCGCGTGGTAATGCATATACTTTATTGCTGTTGGTTTCAACCAAAGCTTTTAAATACATTCCCGGAATTAATTGTGTGTCCTCTTCATCCAAATGGCAATGTACACGTACGGTTCTGTCTTTCTCTATTTCTCTTCCAATAAGATGTATAGTTGCGTGACGCTCTTTGCCTTCGTTGGCTAAAATGAATCGTACCTTCTGACCGATTTTTAATTTCGGTACATCCTTTTCGAAAACAGTTAACTCTGCGTGTAAATGTTCTGTATCAACAATTTGAAACATAATGTCGTTTGGATTAACATACACCCCAATGTTTACATTTACGTGTGTAACATATCCATTGATGGGTGCTGTAATCATTATTGATTGTTGGATATTCCCTCCCGCTAAGCTTTCAGGGTTAATACCAATCAAACTTAATTTCGATTTTAAACCGCTGAATTTGGCTTGCATTCCCAAATATTGAGCCTTGGCTTGTTGCACAGTTTTTGTGGAATTCACATTTTCTTTTGCCAATTCTTGTTGTCTACTATATTCGGCTTCCAAATATTCTAACTGACCTTTACTTTCCAAATAGTCTTGTTGCAACTGTATATAATCGGGGTGTTGCATCACCGCAACAATTTGCCCTTTGCTGACTTTCATACCCTGTAACAAGTCCGTATTTTTTACAAAACCACCCAATGGCGCTGATATGCTCACTAAATTTTGTGGCGGTACATCCAGCATACCATTTACTTTTATTGTTCCACTCAGTGATTTTAATTCAAGCATTCCAACCTCAATTCCTGCTATTTTAAACTGCTCTTTTGTTAATCCTACTTTAGTAGACAAACTATCCTCGTGCTTTTCTTCTTCCTTTTTTACCTCTTCGGTTTTATTACCGCAAGAGTAAAGCAACATACTTACTAAAGTTGCTGCAGAAATTATTTTAACTATACTTTTCATATTGTTCCTTTTAAATATTTTATTTTTTACCTAATAAATAGTCAAGTCTTACAACACTTTGGTTATAACCGTTCAAACTCTGTAAATAATTTGTTTTAATCGTCAAGGCACTTTTTATGGCCTGCAAATATTCAACATAACCAATCTCGCCACTTTTAAAGCCTTTATCGGCCTGTTTAATAATTAAATCGGCATTGGGTAAAGCACTTTTTTCATAGTACTCCAAAGTGTTTGTGTTTTTCAAATACTCTTGAACAGCCTCACTATACTCACCTTGTATAGTTGCTTTACTCTGTTCATAATTGCTTTGAACCACTTGCTGATTGATACCTGCGGCTTTTACTTTTGCCGTTTGAGGTACAAACCACAAAGGGATAGAAAGCCCCAACTGCATTCCTGTAAAGCGTTTATCAGCACCAAAGTATTGGTCGGTTCCGGTTGGATTTTGATAACCGACCAATGTTTGACTAAAATAACCAATTGTAAAATCGGGTAGCACTTTTGCCGCTTCGATCTTTTTTCGTTTGTTGCTTATTTCTATTTGTTGTTTTAAATAGTTCAAATAGGGATTTTGATTTACAGATGTACTATCAGCCGAGATGCCCATTCCAGGCATTGTCAGCTGCAACTTTGTTATATTCTTCTGCACTATTTGCACCTCACTTTTACTATTCATCAAGGCTTGTAACTGTGATTGATAAATTGAAATATTGGATTGATTTTGCGACAATAAATTTTTTATTTCCATCAATTGTGTTTCGGCACTTACCTTTTCTAGCAAATTACTTTCTCCTGTTTTAAAACGCAACTGAGCTGTTTTTAAAAATGCTGAATATATACTGTCTTGCGTAAGCAACAAATCTCTTTCACTTTGTAAAAATTCCAAATGGTGATATGCTGACTTTACCTGGCTCACCAACTCGTTTTTAGTAACAGCTAACATCAATTCACTTCCCTTTATTTGGGCATTCCCCAATTTCGCCTGACTGCTGAAAACGGTAGGAAATGGTATGTTTTGGGAAATTAAAATATGGTTGTCTTCGTTTAATGAATTGTACTGACCGAGCATTAAAGACACATTTGTTTTACCAATATCTGTTGCTGTTCGTTTCAGCGATTTAGTATAATCTACTTCTAAAGTAGCTGCTTTTATTCCTGCATTGTTTTTTAATGCTTCATCTATCACTTGTTGCAGCGTGTAGCCTTGGCTGCTTGATTGCGCATTGCTAAAGAACGGAACAAGCATAAACAATATCACTGCAGTTGCTGTAACGTTTACCTTGGTTTTTCGTATTCTTT
Organism: uncultured Bacteroidota bacterium; assembly: GCA_903840505.1. Lineage (GTDB taxonomy): Bacteria > Bacteroidota > Bacteroidia > UBA4408 > UBA4408 > CAIMGI01. The sequence goes on along the minus strand of CAIMGI010000015.1, from coordinate 14,073 downwards.
CTATAAACAAGTACAACACAGGCAAGACCAATAAAGTTAGTAGAGTGGCCGATAACAATCCTCCTATTACAACTGTTGCCAAAGGCTTTTGAACCTCAGCACCGGAACCGTTTGAAAGTGCCATAGGCAAAAAACCAAGTGATGCAACCAATGCAGTCATAATTACAGGACGTAAACGAATGTTTGTGCCTTTTAAAACTATTTCTTTTAAATCTGTCATACCTTCTTTTTTTAATCGGTTAAACTCTGCTATTAGTACAATGCCATTTAATACAGCTACTCCAAACAATGCAATAAAACCTACACCTGCCGAAATACTAAAAGGCATATCTCTTAACCATAAAGCGAACACTCCACCAATAGCGGACAATGGAATAGCAGTAAAAATTAAAAAACTTTGCTTTAAGGAACGGAACGTAAAGAATAATAAAATGAAAATTAATAGTAATGACACAGGAACCGCAATAGACAAGCGTTCACGGGCTTCTATCAGATTTTTAAATGTACCTCCATAAGTAGGATAATATCCGGCATCAAACTTTACTTGCTCGTCAATTTTTGCTTGTAACTCTTTTACAATACTCTCCACATCACGACCACGAATATTAAATCCAACAGTAATTCTTCGTTTGGCATCGTCACGCTGTATTTGTTTCGGACTCATTTTGAATTCCACATCCGCCAACTGAGCAACAGGAACTTGATTGCCGTTGGGTGTGGTAACAAACAAATTATTAATATCATCAATAGTCTGCCTGTTTTCATTGTCTAAACGAACCACTAAATCAAATCGCTTTTCGCCTTCAAATACCATTCCCGCAACCTCACCTGCAAAACCGGTTCTTATAACCTGATTTACATCTTCAATGCTTAGTCCAAACTGTGCAATTTTCTCCCTATCTAATTTTACAACAATTTGCGAAAGGCCTGTTACTTCCTCTACAGCAATATCTTGTGCTCCTTTAACAGTGGCGGCTATTTTTCCAATTTGTTCGGCATATCGTTTAAGTACATTTAAATCTTCGCCATACACTTTTACTACAACATCTTGCTTTGCACCTGTCATTAACTCATTAAAACGCATTTGAATGGGCTGCTGAAAGCTAAAGCTAACACCAGGAACAGCCTCCAATGCTTTCGACATTGAATCGGCTAATGCTTCTCGTGATGAAGCACTGGTCCATTCCGATTTCTCTTTCAAAATTATCATTAAGTCGCAAGCTTCAATAGGCATAGGGTCAGTTGGGATTTCCGATGTTCCTATTTTACCAATCACTTGTTTAACTTCCGGAAATTTATCTCTCAAAATTTTAGCAGCTCTCGTAGATGCTTCTACCGTTTGTGAAAGTGAACTACCTGTCAACACTCGCGTTTCAACAGCAAAGTCGCCTTCGTCAAGTGTAGGAATAAACTCACCACCCATTCTAAAAAACAAAAGCAGACTTACAAAAAATAAAGCCAATGAACTTGAAATAATAACAGACTTTCTTTTTAATGCAAAATGAATCATAGGATTGTATACTTTATGGAAAAAGTCCATTATACGATCGGAAATATTTCGTTTGTGCTGCGTTGTTTTACTCAGGAATAATGCCGACATCATTGGAACATAAGTAAGTGACAGAATAAATGCCCCCAGAATTGCAAACGAAACTGTTTGTGCCATTGGTTTAAACATTTTCCCTTCTATACCAACCAAAGCAAGTATTGGCAGGTAAACAATTAAAATAATTATTTCACCAAAAGCTGCAGAGTTCCGAATCTTAGATGCAGATTCGTACACCTCATTATCCATTTGCAGTTGTGTTAATTTGGTGCTGCCAAATTTGTCAAACAAACGTCTTCCTGTTAAATGATGCAGGGTAGCTTCAACAATAATTACGGCACCGTCTACAATTAAACCAAAATCAATAGCACCTAAACTCATTAGATTACCTGATACTCCAAACAAATTCATCAATGCAATTGCGAAAAGCATTGCCAATGGAATAACAGAAGCAACTACCAATCCTGCTCTAAAATTTCCAAGCAGCAATACCAATACAAAAATCACAATCAATGCACCTTCGGCTAAATTTTTTGTAACAGTACCTATAGCGTTGTTTACCAATTTGGTTCTATCAAGGAATGGTTCTATTACAATGCCTTCGGGCAAGTTTTTCTCAATTTGTAGAATGCGCTCCTTCACATTGGCGATTACTTTTGATGAGTTAGCACCTTTCAACATTAATACCAATGCTCCTACAGCTTCTCCTTCATCGTTACGTGTCATTGCTCCATATCGGGTTGCACTACCAAAATTAACGGAAGCTACATTTCTTATCAAAACGGGTATTCCGTTTGAATTAAGTTTAACCACAATTTTTTCAATGTCTTCAATGCTACCAATCAAACCTTCGCTGCGAATAAAATATGCATTGGGTTTTTTATCAATGTAAGCACCACCTGTGTTTTGATTGTTTTTTTCGAGGGCAGTAAAAACATCACTTATACTGATATTCATACTGCGTAACTTATCGGGATTCAATGAAATTTCGTACTGTTTTAAATAACCACCAAAACTACTTACATCGGCTACACCTTCAGTTCCCAATAGTTGTCTGCGCACAATCCAATCCTGGATGGTTCGCAAATCCATTGTGCTATACTTTTTTTCAAATCCCTTTTTAGGGTGAATAACGTATTGATATATTTCTCCTAAACCAGTTGTTACCGGAGCAAGTTCGGGCGAACCAACGCCTTTGGGGATTTGATTGCGGATATCTCCCAAGCGTTCATTTACTTGCTGCCTTGCCCAATAAATATCAATATTCTCTTTAAATACTATGGTTACCATAGATAGTCCGAAACGTGAAAAGGAACGCAACTCTTCAATTCCTGGAATAGTTGCCATCGTTTGTTCAACAGGAAAAGTCACCAGCCTTTCTATATCTTGTGCTCCCAATGAAGGCGAAGTGGTTACGATTTGAACTTGGTTATTCGTTATATCGGGCACGGCATCAATGGGTAATTGGGTTAGCGAGTAAACTCCCCAAACTACCAAAGCCAATGATAGCAGTGCGATAACAATTTTATTCTTTATAGAAAAGTGTATAATCTTATCTAACATAATTGATACAATAATATCGTAAACAGGAAAAGCCTATTCACAATCGTAAATAAATAATTTGATTACAAGCTGACAGAATTTGTCAATACTTGATTTGAAAATAAAATAGATTAAACAAGTTTAGGCGGTTGCCAAATAGACGAAGCGGATATACTTTTTATTTTTTCATTCTCCAAGCTATATTTTTCGCTTGAAGCAACAGTGAGAACAAATTTTACTTCTTCAAACACAGGCATAAAAGCTATGAGTGGAACGTGTGTACTTACGCAACAACCATCACAATTTTTAAAAGGCAAATTACAATCTTTATCTTCTCCTTGGTGCTCATCCTCTTCGTGATTATCGGAATAGTGATTAACTAAATAATCTATAAAATCATCGCTATCATGGTGTTCTTGCGAGTGATGATAGTAATGAGTAAACAGCCTTGGCAGCTTACTTAACTCTTCTGCAAAAGTATTATTCGTAACTAATTGCAGTAAAAGGAATATGGATACTAGTTTTTTCAACAATGTAAAAGTACAAATTATTTTAATCAAAATAACAGCATTGATTTCAAAAACCATTGGAATAATCAAGCCCCCTTATCTAAATCGTATAATTTCGAGCCTCTCAACAAACGATCAATCGTTTTTCATTTCTTTAAAAACAAATTTTATTTTGCAATATGTTCTGCAAAAATTTGACGCAACCATTTCAACATCATAAAAATAGCTGTCGCTGCAATTATGAGCAAAATAAAATTCACTACAAAATACAAAGCTTTATTGTCGTAATTATCCCACATAGTAGCCAATATTCCGGAAAGTTTATTGCCTATGGAAGTAGATAAAAACCAACCTCCCATCATCAATGCCGTGAGCCTCGGTGGACTTAGTTTCGACACCAAAGACAAACCCATAGGACTTAAAAACAGTTCACCAATTGTAATTACACCATAAGAAGAAATCAGCCACCAAGGGGAGCATTTTATTTCACCATTGCTGCAAGCATAAACCGCTCCAACCATTACCAAAGTTGACAATGCACTTATTACCAATCCCCAGCCAATTTTAGCGGGAGTAGATGGCTCTTTGCCCCTTCTTCGCAAAAAGGAGAAAAACAGTACTACCAATGGTGTAAGGATTACAACAAAAAAGGGATTTATCGACTGAAACAATTCCGTACTTACCAAACTCGCACTTTCTGTTTCTGCAGGAATTTTAGCTGGAGATTCGTTTTTAAAATAAATATTTCTTGCTACTTCCTTCATCGGTTTTCCATCAGCACCTTTCAACTTTCTGAATTGACTGTCGGTAACAAATACACTATCCAACTTACCACTGAGTTGCTGTGTCATTCTCAGTTTTTCGGCAGGAGCTTCCACCATTTCAGGCATTGAACGATCAGTATACAATTCAGCCCAAGTGGTGAGTGCCGTTCCATTCTGCTTAAACACTGCCCAAAAAATAATTACAACTGCAAAAATGGAAAGCATTGCCCCAATTGGTCTTTTATCAATTTCTGAAGCTTTTACATACAATGAGATATAAAAATAAGCTACAGGTAATGCTCCAAAAATAAAAGCATCCGTAGCATCACTGCCCAACAAGTTGCCCGGAATTGCCCAGCCTATGCAACCTGCCACAATAGCCGGCAATATGGTTGTGCCAAAAATACGTGTCAATGATTGATCCTCGGGTTGAGCAGGTTTCAACACATCTGCGTGTTTGTAATGTTTCATCCCAAGCCAAAAAATAATTACACCAACAAACATTCCCACACCGGCAGCAATAAAAGCATAGCCCCAACCAAAATTGTGACGCAAATAGGCAGCGAAGAAATTACAGATAAATGCACCAATGTTGATACCCATATAAAAGATATTATAGCCGGCATCCTTTTTATCAGCATACTTTTCTCCTGTATATAAATTGCCTAATAAAGTAGATATATTGGGTTTAAAGAAACCGTTACCGAGAATAATTAAAATGAGGGCTATGAAAAAAAACAATTCTCCCTTTATTGCCAGCATACAATAACCTATACCCATCATTATTCCACCAATGGTGATGGAAGTACGATAACCCAGTTTTCTATCAGCTAGCAAACCTCCCAAAAAAGGAGTTAAAAAAACCAATGCAATAAAAGTCCCAAATATGTCTGCGGCATTGGCGCGTTCAAGTCCCAAGCCTCCTGCTGCCGTATCACCGGTCATATACAACACAAAAATCCCAATCATCAGGTAATAGCCAAAACGTTCCCACATTTCAGCAAAAAATAAAAAGTAAAGTCCGGTAGGATGTTTAGAATTAGCCATTCACCAAATATAAAAGAAAAATGTGAATCTGATTAAATACCCATAAATTGCATTTATAAAAAAAGCCCCTGAAAACAGGGGCTTTGCTTGGTGGGCCCACTTGGAATCGAACCAAGCACCCACAGATTATGAGTCTGTTGCTCTAACCGAATGAGCTATAGGCCCGCATTTATACTCTGCAGAGAGTTATTCTTTTTGACGCCAAAGCACCACGATAATTGTCGGGGGGCTATAGGCCTAAATTGCTTTTAAGGGCAATTTTAGGACTGCGAAATTATATATTTGTAGCCAATTAAGCAAACCAATATGACTTTTGAGGGTAAAATAATAAAAAACATCATTTTTGATTTAGGAGGCGTCATCATTAATATCGACTTCAAGAGCACTCAACGGGCATTTGAAGAACTTGGTATCAGCAATTTTGATAGCTTATATTCACACAGCAAACAAAATGGTTTATTCGATGATTTTGAAACAGGTAAAATATCTGCAGTTCATTTTCGTGAACAAATTCGCACAATTTCAGGAAAAAATATAGACGATAAAAGCATAGACGATGCTTGGAATGCAATGTTATTGGATATTCCTATCGAACGAATCAAATTATTGGAACAACTAAAACAGAAATACAAAACCTTTGTTCTCAGCAATACGAATGAAATACACATTGATGCTTTCTCACAACAAATTGAAAACAATATCGGTTTATCCCATTTCAATTCATTATTTAACAACATCTATTACTCCAATGAAATAGGTTTGCGTAAACCAGAAAGTGCCATCTTCAACAAAGTACTTACTGACTCGCAATTAAAAGCAGAAGAAACTCTTTTTATTGATGACTCCATTCAACACATTGAAGGGGCAATTAAAACAGGAATACACACTCTACACCTAACGGGAGGAAAAACTATTCTGGATGTTTTTAGCGACCAAATAAAAGAATAGAATTTTTGGTTGTTACTTCTGCTATTTCAGTAAGCGAACACTTTTTTATTTCGGCCAATTTAGCTGCGATAATAGAAATGTAAGCACTTTCATTGCGTTTTCCTCTGTGTGGAACAGGTGCCAAATAGGGTGAATCGGTTTCCAATACAATGTGGCTTATATCTATTTTTTCCACTACTTCTGCCAATCCTGCATTTTTAAAAGTAAGCACGCCCCCTATGCCAAGAAAAAAGCCTATATCAATAACTCGTTTAGCTTGTTCCAAGCTTCCGCTAAAACAATGAAAAACACCCCGTAAGCCCTTCCCTTTATATGGAGCGAGGACATCAAATATTTCTTCAAAGGATTTTCGGCTGTGTATTACAATGGGTAGATTGAGCTCCAATGCCCAGTCTATCTGTCGTTTAAAAGCTCTTTTTTGCTGCTCAATGAAGGTTTCATCCCAAAACAAATCGATGCCAATTTCACCTATGGCGCAAAATTTATTTGCAAACAAATACTTCTCTATTTGCTTCAACTCCACTTCGTAATTCTCATTAACCGAACAAGGGTGCAAACCCATCATTGCAAAACAATTTTTAGGGTAAAGCTCCGTTAGTTTGAGCATAGCATCAATGCTACTGCTGTCAATGTTGGGTAAAAATAGTCGCTCTATTCCTTCTGCAATGGCTTTTTGAATGATTGCATCGCGGTCGGCATCAAATTCGGCAGCGTATAAATGTGTGTGAGTGTCGGTAAAAACCATAACACAAAAGTAAACTAAAATCAAATGCGTATTTTTGTTTTTACAACAATTTTAAATGCCTAAATTTTTAATCATTCGTTTTAGTTCTATTGGCGACATTGTGCTTACAACACCTGTTATCAGATGTATTAAAGAACAAGTGAAGGATGCTGAAGTGCATTATCTAACAAAAAAATCGTTTGAAAAAATTGTATCACTCAATCCCAATGTGTCAAAAACTCATTGTATTGAAAAAGACATTTCGGAAATTATTGATGGATTGAAAAAGGAGAAGTACGATTACATTATTGATCTTCATAACAATATACGCAGCCTGCAAGTAAAGCGTGCATTGGGAGCAAAAAGTTTTTCGTTCAATAAACTTAATTTCAAAAAATGGTTGTTGGTTACTTTTAAAATAAACAAGCTTCCGGCCATTCATATAGTAGAACGCTATTTAGCGCCATTAAAACAACTCGGAATTGTAAATGATTTAAAAGGATTGGAGTTTCATATTCCCGAAAAGGATGAAATAAACCTAAGCTCATTGCCCTTGCCGCAGCAAAAAAGCTATATAGGAATAGTAATTGGTGCAGCGCATTTCACAAAGCGTTTACCCCTTGAAAAAATTATAGAAGTATGTAAAAAACTACAGCAACCCATTGTTTTACTTGGCGGTAAAGAGGACAAGGAACTTGCTGAAAAAATTACGAAAGCTATCGGGGAAATGGCATACAATGCTTGTGGAATTTACAATCTTCAACAATCTGCTTCTTTGGTTAAACAAGCAAAAGCAATTATTACAAACGATACCGGATTGATGCACATTGCAGCCGCTTTTAAAAAAGATATAATTTCTGTGTGGGGAAATACTGTTCCTGAATTTGGGATGTACCCCTATTTATCGGGGAAAGGTGAAAATGGAAGTGGGGTAATTATACAAGTAAATGGACTTTCTTGCAGGCCTTGCAGCAAAATTGGCTATCAAAAATGCCCGAAGGGACACTTTAAATGTATGACAGCCATCGATAGCAGTACTATCGTGAAAGCAGTAGAGGATATTTAGACAAATAAAAATATTGCTAAAAAAACGCTCCACAAAGAAAGTGTAATCCAAAAAACAATTGCGTGGAGGTTTAAATTTTCCTCCTGTTTAACAGGGCCCTTTTTCATATTTCTTTGTCTTTTCATTGTGCACTATCAAGAGTGTTTCTCTTAATTTTAATGAAAGTTACGAAAGAAAATAGCCGCTGGTTTTTATTTTCTGTGGATTAAAAAAACCAATCGGTAAAATGTGAAAAATGTCGGATTACAATCCCAATAAAAGAATTAATTCACACGAAACACCAACCATAAAGCCTACGTAAACCTGTGCAGGCGTGTGTGCAGATAGTGTTAAGCGGGAACTGCCCAATATTCCTGCTAAAAGAATCAATACAATAATCAATCCCCTAAAATCAACATACTGACGCAACGATATGCCTACTAAAGCACCTATTAATCCGCCAATGCCTACCATATGCAAACTTATTTTCCACTTTAAATTCACCATCATAGCAATTACAATAGACAGGGTTGCTGCCATCATTACCACATAAATAATAGGCGAAAGACGCACTTTGAGCAGCAGGTAATAGGTAAATATGTAAAAGAGGGTGGTTATGAGCAATGGCAACCTTCGCTCCAAATTAGAAGGCATTTCAATATCGCTTACCAATTTCTTTCTTACCAAAAAAAAGGACAGGATGGTGGGTATAAGAAAAGTGTTTACAAAAACCACCAAAAAAATAAGCTGTTGAGCCTTTAGTGTTACGCCAAAACCAATGTATGTATCTGAACCAAAAATGAGCAATAAGGCATAACTGGGCATCAAAAAAGGATGTAATAAATACGAAAAAATTCGTGCTAGTGAATGCGGCATCCTATAGTTCTTTACGTAAACGCGCTACGGGAATATTCAACTGTTCGCGGTATTTTGCAACGGTTCTACGGGCAATATTATAGCCCTTTTCTTTTAAAATATCCATCAACTTTTCATCGGTCAAGGGTTTCTTTTTACTTTCTGCACCGATACAATCTTCCAGTATTTTTTTTACTTCACGGGTAGAAACCTCTTCTCCACTATCGGTTGAAAGGGATTCGGAAAAAAATGATTTGAGCAAAAATGTTCCAAAGTCGGTTTGTATGTATTTACTATTTGCAACCCTCGATACGGTGGAAATATCCATCCCGACAATTTCTGCAATGTCCTTTAATATCATTGGCCGCAGCTTGGTATCATCACCTTCTAAAAAATAATCTATTTGGTAATTAATAATTGCCTGCATAGTGTACAATAGCGTTTGCTCGCGCTGGTGTATAGCATCAATAAACCACTTTGCCGCATCTATTTTTTGCTTTACAAACTGAACAGCTTCTTTTTTATCCTTGTCTTTTAATTTTGAACTGGAGTATTCATTCAACATTTCATTGTACGACTTACTGATGCGTAATTGTGGTGCATTTCTGGAATTGATAGTAAGCTCCAACACCCCATCGGTATTGTTGAGTAAAAAATCGGGAATAATTTGTTGCATCGATTTTTGTCCATCACTCAAAGAATTTCCGGGCTTGGGGTTTAGTCGCAATATTTCATTGATGGCTTTTTTCAGCACATCATCATCAATATCGAGTTTTTTGGAGATTTTTTCATAGTGCTTTTTGGAAAACTCTTCCATATTCTCCTCTACAATTTCAAGTGCAATCCGAAATATAAATTTACTCTCGTGCGTTTCGTTCAGCTTTCTTTTTAATTGTATTTGCAAGCACTCTTGCAATGTTCTTGATCCTATTCCGGGAGGGTCCAACTCTTGAATTACTTCTAAACAATCTTTTAATTCATCCTCGTTGGTGATGAGGTTTTGTGAAAATGCCAAATCATCCACAATGTCGTTTAATTCTCTTCTCAGGTAACCATCATCGTCCAAATAACCAATAAGACTCTCTGCGATGCGATAATGATGATCGTCAAGCACTTTTAATCCCAACTGAGAAACAAGAACTTCCTGAAAAGTATTTCCTCCCGAAAAAGGTATTTCTTTTCTATCGTCATCCTCACCACTGTTTTTTACAGCTAATTTATACGATGGTATTTCATCGTCATCAATGTATTGGTCTAAATTAAAATCTTCACGTTCATTATCTGAACCATCAACATCTGAGGTATCGTCAAAACCTTCTTCAAAATCCTCGCTGTTCTCCTTGTCGTCATTCCCTTCTTCCAAAGCAGGATTTATTTCCATCTCTTCTTTAATACGTTGCTCGAGCGCAATAGTGGGTATCTGCAACAACTTCATCAGCTGTATTTGCTGTGGAGACAGTTTCTGAAGTAATTTTTGATGTAAGGATTGCTTTAACATAAATCTATCTATTGCCGCACTAAATTAGCAAAATAAGAGCCAATATTTATTTCTCGGTATAAATGGTTTGTAAAAGCGTTTGTCCAACGGCCTTTAAGGTTTGTTTATCAACCGATTCCATATTATCGGAATGAGTATGCCAATAGGTAGCAAAATTGTGTGAAGTAGACTCATCGTGTTGAATAATGTCAATGCTTGGAATATTCGCAATTGTATTTACATAATAATGATCGTCTGTTATGTAATTTGTTTGCTCGTATTTGAAATAAGCAGCATATCCTGCTTTTGTTGCTGCTGCCCACACTTTTCCAACAATGGCTTCTGCAAATTGAATAGAGTTACCCTCCTGCGTAAAAACTGCGTTTTTTCCACCTACCATATCGAGCAGTATACCATAATTTGCAGTGTATCCTTTTATATGCGGATTTCTTGCCCAATACTGTGTGCCAAGCGCATAAGAATCTTCGTGCTCTGATTTACCATAGTCTTCTAAATCAAAAAAAGCCAAATCTATCCCAATGTTTACTTTATTATTTGCTAAAACCCTTGCTACTTCCAGTAAAACGGCAACACCACTCCCTCCATCGTTTGCACCATCAATGGGCTTATCCTTATCCTTCGTGTCCTGATCGCCCCAGGGACGGGTATCCCAATGCGCAAAAAGAAGTATTCTGTTTTTGTTTTCGGGATTAAAGGATGCAATGATGTTTTTAATTTCAAAATTATTCCCATCGTAAGTGGGAATCAATGCCTTTTGTATATAAACAGTATCGGCATAAGCGCTTGTTTTTGCTATGATGTAATTCGCACATTGTGTATGTGCTTCGGAATTTGGTACACGCGGACCAAATGCAACCTGTGCACTTACATACTTGTATGCTGAATCGGCATTAAAACTGGGAACAACAAGCAATTTTTCAGGGGTTATGATTGGATTGTCGTTTTTGGGATCTTCCGAATTAGGATTTCCACACGAAAAAACGAGCAATAAAAATGCTACTGCACAAACACCAACTATTTTACTTAAAATTCCAATTCGTCCCATCTTTCGAGTCCTTTAGTTCAATGTTTGCTTTTAATAATTCATCCCGTATCTTATCGGAGGTAGTGTAATCTTTGTTCTGTTTGGCATTGTTTCGTATGTCAACAATCAATTTCATTATTGTATCCAATGAATCGTTGTTGGTGCCTGATGCTTCTTCGGGCAATAAACCCAATACCTCAACAATATAATCGTTAAAGAGTTTTTTCAAAATAGCAATATCTTCCACACTGATTTTTTCCTTTCCATCGTTTGAACTGTTAATAATTCTGACAGCTTCAAATAAATTGGCAATTACAATCGGAGTATTAAAATCATCGTTCATTGCAGCATCGCAATTTTGCTTTAACTCAGCAATATTGGAAGTGGACTTGCCTTCGGAAGCATTCAACTTTTCAAGGGTTTTCATAGCTTCCATCAAGCGTTTAAATCCTTTTTCAGAAGCCTGTAATGCCTCATTTGAAAAATCAAGTGTACTTCGGTAATGCGTTTGCATCATAAAAAATCGTACCGTCATCGGTGAATAGCCCTTTTCAAGCAAAGGATGATTTCCTGTAAAAAGTTCTTCGGGTAAAAAACCATTTCCAGCAGTTTTTGACATACGCACTCCGTTTACTGTAAGCATATTGGTATGCATCCAGTAATTTGCAGGTGTGTTATGATTACAAGCTTGTGACTGGGCTATTTCATTGGTGTGATGTGTGGCAGCTAAGTCCATACCTCCACCGTGTATATCAAAAGTATCGCCCAAATATTTTCTGCTCATAGCCGAACATTCAATATGCCATCCAGGGAAACCTTCTCCCCAAGGCGATTGCCAACGCATAAGGTGTTCGGGTTTTGCCTTTATCCAAAGCGCAAAATCCAGTCGCCCCTTTTTCTCATCTTGTCCGTGTAGCTCACGCGAGTTTGATATTAAGTCGTCTAATTCCCTATTGGTAAGAATTCCGTAATTTTCCTCTTTGGCATATTTCTCCACATCAAAATAAATGGTTCCATTTGCTTCATAAGCATAGCCATTGTCTATGATTTTTTTTGTCATTTCAATTTGCTCCACAATGTGTCCTGTTGCTGTTGGTTCAATACTTGGAGGCATACAATTAAAATGATTCATTACCGAATGAAAACCCAGGGTATATCGTTGAACTATCTCCATTGGTTCCACTTGTTCCAACTTCGCTTTTTTTGCAAACTTATCTTCGCCTTCATCCCTATCGCCTTCCAAATGACCCGCATCTGTTATGTTTCTAACATACCTTACTTTATAACCTACATAACGCAAATAGCGGTATATAATATCGAAAGAAATAAAGGTGCGGCAATTTCCCAAATGTACATCGCTGTATACCGTGGGACCGCATACATACAAACCCACCAAGGGTGCGTGAAGGGGTTTAAACACTTCTTTTTTACGTGAAAGTGTATTGTAAATAAGCTGATTGCTGTTCATACAGCAAAGGAAAGGATAAATATTATAATATGGGATACTATCCAAAAAAAAATCCAAGTCTTTCGACTTGGATTTATATAATTAAACTTTATAAGTTATTACTTTTCCAACTTTACACCAGTCACTTTTCCTTCACTCCAAGTAATTGTTTTTATCAATTTATCCATTTCATAAATGAACTCTTTACCTGCGTACAACTTACCATTCTTCCAATCACCGTCTTTTGCTACTTGACCAGGCTTGTAGTAACTTTTATGATATCCGTCTGAAAACAAAGTAGGTGCTTCTACCTTCTTTGGTTCTTCTTTAATCGGCTCTTCTATTTTCTTAGGCTCTTCCTTTACAATAGGAGCATCTTTTTTATCGTAAAATTTAGATGTTGCCGGATCCATTTTGCCATCTGCATAATTTTCTTCTGACTTTAAAGACCCGTCTTCATTGTATTTTTTTAATAATCCGGCTTCTTTTCCATCTTTCCAACTGCCTTCAATCATTACCTTTCCATTTGGGTGGTAATACTTTTGAGCACCTTCTCTTTTTCCTTGGTCGTTATAAGTAAATTCGTTTGAAATTTGACCGTTCTCATAATAATACTTGTAGCTACCTACCCAACGATTGTTTTCCCAAACACCTTCTTCTGAAATTTTTCCGTTATCATAATAAAACTTAGCATATCCACTAGGGCGGTTATTATTGTATGTAAGTTCGTTTTTAACCTTTCCGTTACAGAAAAACTGCTTCCAAAGGCCTATCTTCTTACTGTCAGTATACTTTCCTTCCTCTACCTTGGCACCGTCAGGACAGTTTGGCAATTTCTTAATCTTATTAAAAATAATCCAGTGTCCCTGCTTCAGGTTTCCTGCGTCAATAAAATTTACAGTGTCTTGACCAATTACTTCGAAAGATTGAGCCAGTAGCACTTTGCAGGTAATAAACAAAATGATAAGTACGACTTTTTTCATAATATTTTTATTTATAAAAGTAAATTTAATAAATTCTTAATATCATTCCGTGTTATTTTCGACAAAATGCCCACTTTTTTCGACTTACACATTTAACACTACGCGTTTTTACGAGATGGATATCGATAAGGTTACAATTAT
>CAIMGI010000014.1 GCA_903840505.1 uncultured Bacteroidota bacterium | reverse complement strand
TACGATTCAATTGCTTACTTAAAAGCTAACTATCCTGAAATAAAGGAGAGGATAATTGAAGGTGATTTTCTTAAATATAATTTTGAAGAATACACCACAGAGCCTTTTGCGGTAATTGGCAATTTTCCGTATAATATTTCATCGCAAATACTTTTTAAAGTACTGGAAAATAGAAATGCTGTGCCTGAATTGGTAGGAATGTTTCAAAAAGAAGTAGCAGAAAGATTAGCAGGAAAACCGCGTACAAAAGCTTATGGAATATTAACGGTTTTGCTTCAAACATTTTATAACATAGAGTATTTATTTACGGTGCACGAAAATGTTTTTTCTCCTCCTCCAAAAGTCAAATCGGCCGTTATACGTGTTACAAGAAATGAAAGAGCAAAATTGCCGGTGGATGAAAAATTGTTTTTTAGAGTAGTTAAAACAGGATTCAATCAACGTAGAAAAATGTTAGGAAACGCGCTTAAACCGCTTGGTGTTGATTTAGTTCCTGCACAAAAGTTTCTTACTCAACGCGCTGAGGAATTGGATGTAGAAGAATTTATACAGCTTACAAGTTTGTTGTATCCAGCAGAAAAGTAAAATTAAATCCCGTTATAATTTTTTATTACTCTATTCGCTATGGGCCGCTTGACATTTTTTTTGCCTTAATACAAAAGAAGCTGCCAACACACTCCTTCGACAGGCTTAGGATGACCCCACACACATGCCTTTTTTCGTGCAAATGTGTCCTACAAATAGTGATTAAGTTTTAGTTAGAAAGGCGGGGAGCTAATGAGCAAACGGTGCGAATTTCAGGTTTCGTGGAAATGGATGGCGTGGGCTTGTGCGGCAAAACGAAGACCTGAAAATGGCGTTTGCTCTTGCCCCGATAGCTATCGGGGTTTTGATTACTTTTTTCGTCAAGGAAAAAAGTAATTGGAGTGTGAGGCAAAGCCTCACAGCCAAATATCATAATTTAGATAAATTGAAACTTAATCCGAATTTACCTTGAAATTAAATCCCAGTATAGTTGGAAGGGCTAACAGACAGCATTTCTTGCTTTACAGCATCATTCACTTTGAGCGATTGAATAAAAGAAGCGATACTTTCTTTGGTGATTTTAGCATTGGTACGTGTTAAATCTTTCAATGCTTCATAAGGTTTAGGATAGCCTTCTCTTCGTAAAATAGTTTGTAAGGCTTCCGCTACTACAGCCCAGTTTTCTTCTAAATGCTTTTCAATAGCTTCCTTGTTTAATACTAATTTATCTAACCCTTTGTTTATCGATTTTATCGATATCAGGGTATGTGCAATGGGTACACCAATGTTCCGTAATACGGTTGAATCTGTAAGGTCGCGTTGCAATCGGGACACTGGAAGTTTGGCAGACAAGTGTTCGAAAATAGCATTGGCAATTCCCAAATTTCCTTCCGCATTTTCAAAATCAATTGGGTTTACTTTGTGTGGCATTGCCGAAGATCCAATTTCTCCCTCTTTTATTTTTTGTTTAAAATAATTCATAGAGATATACATCCACATATCACGACTCAAATCCGTTAAAATAGTATTGATGCGTTTTAAAGTATCAAATATTTCTGCCAAATTATCGTAGTGCTCAATTTGTGTAGTGTATTGGGAGCGTTTTAATCCAAGTGTGTTATTAATAAATTTGTTTGCAAAGTCTGTCCAGTTAATTGTTGGATAAGCAACGTGATGTGCATTTAAATTTCCGGTTGCCCCACCAAATTTTGCTGCAAAAGGCAAGTTGGTAAGTGTGTTTAATTGATTTTCTAATCGTTCAACATATACCTTTATTTCTTTTCCCAATCGGGTAGGGGATGCTGGTTGTCCGTGCGTATGCGCCAACATAGGAATGTTTTTCCATTCTTCAGCCAAGGATTTTAATTTTTGTACTACTGTTTTGAATTCAGGAAGTAGCACTGTTTGCATACATTCCTTTAAAGACAAAGGGACGGCAGTATTATTAATGTCTTGTGAGGTGAGACCAAAATGAATAAATTCCAATTGCTCCTTTAAGCCGAGCTGCTCCATTTTTTCTTTTAAAAAATATTCAACAGCTTTTACATCGTGATTGGTAGTAGCTTCAATATCTTTAATTCGTTGAGCATCTTCGATTGAAAAATCAGAATAAATTTTTCTTAAGGATAGCACAATTGTATTATCAGTATTTTTTAATTGAGGTAGTGGGAATTCGCACAAGGCAATAAAATATTCTACTTCAACTCTTACGCGGTATTTTATTAGGGCATATTCCGAAAAATAATCAGAAAGCTGTTCGGTGGTTTTTCCATAGCGACCATCTATAGGAGATATCGCTGTTAATTGTGTTAGTTTCATAATGCATACTAAAACACAAAAGTAGCTAAAATTTACGTATTGTGCTTTTGTTACCAAAATGTTACGGTTTTATCAATTTTAATGCATATCTTAGTGAAAAATTAAGTTTTTCCAATGAAAAAAAATATACTTGCTGTAACATTACTTTTATCATCAATTGTTAGTTACTCACAAACATTTACCGGTGGAGGTGGCACCATTGCTGATTACCCCAATACTACAGTTTTTAATTTGACTGTTGCAGGTTTAAACCCTGCTAATATTGATACCATATTTGGTTTGGAAACTGTTTGTATTAATCTAACCCACACCTATGACGGGGATATAGATATTCAATTAAAATCACCAAACGGAGTTATTGTAGATCTTTCAATGGGAAATGGAGGTAACGGACAGGGCTATACCAATTGCTGTTTCAATAATACTGCAGGAACTAGTATTGTAAATGCTGCCGCACCATTTACAGGCACTTTTAAGCCACAGGGAGATTTATCAATGATAAATAATAATACACTTGGAAATGGTACTTGGCAACTAATTTTTATAGATAACGGACCTCAAGATGTTGGAAATCTAATTAGTTGGACTGTTACTTTTGGTAATAATCCTGCTAAACCAAATTTAGTTTTTAGTTCATCTAATTTGCCGATTGTAGTTATTACTACAAACCAAGGTATTCCAAATGACCCAAAAATAAAGGGCCGTATGGGTATAATTGATAATGGTCCGGGTGTGAGAAATTATTTAACTGACCCATATAATGCATACAATAATAAAATAGCGATAGAAACTAGGGGAGCGAGTTCGCAAAATTTCCCTCAAAAATCATATAATTTTCATACACTTATGGCAAATGATTCCTTGAACGATACCATTATGTTAGGTATGCCAGCGGAACATTCTTGGATACTATATGCTCCTTATACAGATAAATCGCAAATGCGTAACGTTTTTACCTACGAATCGTCAAGAGAGATGGGGCATTATGCTTCGCGTAACAGATTCTGTGAAGTAATGGTAAATGGTCAGTATAAAGGTATTTATGTTTTCCAAGAAAGAATAAAAAGAGACAAGAATCGTGTGGACATTGCTAAGCTTGATTCGGATGACAATGCCGGTGATAGTTTAACAGGTGGTTACATTTTTAAAGCGGATTGGTCTGCCGGTGACCCGGGTGGAGGTTGGGTATCACAATACAATATTTGGAACGGAACCAGTAAGTCCGATTTTCTTTATCACGATCCAAGCAATATAGATATGACGGTGCAACAAAAAGCCTATATAAAAGCATGGGTAGATAGTTTTGAAAACGCTATGGTTGCTCCAACTTTTGGGGACTCATTGCTTGGTTATAGAAAATGGATTAAGACAAATTCCTTTATTGATTATATGATTCTTAACGAGGTTAGTAAAAATTTGGATGGTTATCGTGCAAGTACCTTTTTTCATAAAGACAAGTATAGCAAAGGCGGAAAGTTAGAAGCAGGACCGGCTTGGGATTATAATTTGGGATATTGGAATGGCGATTTTTGTGGAGCTGACGATCCAACAGGTTGGGTGTATAATGCAACAAGCTGTAACGGGAAATTATTCTGGTTTGAAAGATTGATGCAGGATACGGCTTTTAAAAACCAGTTTAAGTGTCGTTGGACTTGGTTACGCACCAAAACGCTGGATTTGGATTATGTAAATTACAAGATAGACTCTATAGCAACTTTATTAAATGAAGCACAAGTAAGGAACTTTGTTCAGTGGCCTTTGTTGGGTGTTTATACTTGGCCAAACCCTAGTCCAATACCTACAACTTACCAAGGTGAGGTAGAGAATTTGAAGACTTGGATGCACGATCGCTTTATGTGGATAGATGCTAATTTGCCTGGAACTTGTTACAATGTTGGTTTAAATGAGCAAATGGCGGTAAATAATTACGAATTAAACATTTACCCGAATCCTACCCAAGGCGATTTTACCATAAAATATAAATTGGTGAAAAAAGCTTTTGTAAAAATTGATATCGTGAATGCACTTGGTATGGATGTGAAATCTGTAAGCATAGGGGAGCAAGCAAGCGGAGAGCACAGTTCAGATATCAGCGAATTGCAAGGTCTTGCAAATGGTATTTATACCATTAGGCTTTCAATGGGTGGCGATGTATACTATAAGAAGTTGGTAAAATCGAATTAGTAATAAATTAACGAGCCGTTAATAGCCAATATTCGGGTATTTTTACTACTTTTGTGCGTAATTTTAACTAACCCTATATAAAATTACAATGTCTAAAAGTGATAAATTCATCGGTGAAGGTTTAACTTACGATGATGTGCTGTTGGTTCCCGCCTATTCTGAGGTATTGCCACGTGAAGTAGATATAACTTCCTATTTTACCCGAAAAATTAAAGTAAAAACGCCCATAGTAAGTGCTGCTATGGATACAGTTACAGAGCATCAATTGGCTATTGCCATCGCGCAAGAAGGTGGTATTGGTGTGTTACATAAGAATATGAGCATTCAAGCTCAAGCCGATCAGGTTCGAAAGGTTAAGCGTTCCGAAAGCGGAATGATTCAAGATCCCATCACTTTGATTGAAAATGCTTTGGTGATTGATGCCTTGAATTTGATGAAAGAGAATAAAATTGGTGGTATTCCGGTAATTTCTGAAAACAGAACATTGGTAGGTATTGTTACCAATAGAGATTTGCGTTTTGAAAAAGATATGAGTCGCCCTATTAAGGAAGTAATGACTTCTAAAAAAATAATTACCACCAACAACGGAAAAAATTTAGCTGAGGCTGAAAACATTTTGCAGATAAATAAAATAGAGAAGTTACCTGTTGTTGATAAAGCTAACAAGCTAACAGGATTAATAACCTATAAAGATATTTTAAAAACAAAAATACGACCAAATGCGTGCAAGGATGAATTAGGCAGGTTGCGCGTTGCAGCTGCAGTTGGAGTTACTGCAGATGTAATGGAACGTATAAGTGCTTTGGCAATTGCAGGTGTTGATGCCGTAATTATCGATACTGCTCACGGTCATTCAAAAGGGGTTATTGAAACGCTTAAAAAGGTAAAAAAGAAATTTCCCTCTTTGCAAGTTGTTGTGGGAAATATTGCTACTGCCGATGCTGCAATAGCATTGGTAAAAGCAGGTGCCGATGCTGTAAAAGTAGGAATTGGTCCCGGTTCAATTTGTACAACGCGTGTTATTGCAGGAGTAGGAGTGCCACAATTAACGGCCATTGTAGAGGTCGCAAAAGCACTTGAAGGTACAGGTGTTCCTTTAATTGCTGATGGAGGTATTCGTTTTACAGGAGACATTGTAAAAGCAATTGCAGCAGGTGCAGCCACTATTATGGCAGGCTCATTGTTTGCCGGTGTGGAGGAATCGCCTGGTGAAACCATTATTTATGAAGGACGTAAGTTTAAATCATATCGCGGAATGGGTTCTATTGAGGCTATGCAGCAAGGTTCAAAAGACAGGTATTTTCAAGATGCAGAAGACGATATCAAAAAATTGGTTCCTGAAGGAATATCAGGTAGGGTTCCTTTTAAAGGAAATTTGGCAGAAATAATGTATCAAATAATTGGAGGTTTACGTGCAGGTATGGGTTATTGCGGTGCTGCCAATGTTAAATCGCTACAACAAGCTAAGTTTATTCGAATAACTTCAGCGGGTGTAAGGGAGAGCCACCCACACGATGTCATTATAACAAGAGAAGCACCAAATTATAGCCGATAGTTTTTGTACATTTGTAAAAATAAAATATGAGAATCAAACAAAATTTATACAATAGTCTTTACATAGTATTAGTTACTGTTATTATTACTTCTTGTAGCAGTAATTCAGATAATGGTACCGAAGGAAGTTCTACTAAAGATAGTATTTCAACTGCTTCTCAAAATGAAGATACAGTAAATCAAGGAGTACTTATGTCATTGCCAACACCTATGCAAATAGGCGAAACATATCAAAAGGCCGGATTGAAATTTATTCCAAACGTTACAAACGATGTTTCAAATTATTCAAAATACGTTTCAACATTCAGTAAAACATTAAACTTAGGTATATATATAGCCGACTTGGCTTATTGCATATTAAATGACCAAACGCAAGCTGCATTAAAATATTTAAAAACGGCAAAACAACTTTCATTGGGTATAGGTTTGGCAAGCGTTTACGAAGCTTCAGCAACATTATCGCGCTTTGAGCAAAATATGAATAACCCTGATTCACTTGATGCTATTATGAGAGATTTAGAAAATGAATCGAGTTTATTTATGAATGAAGGCGATAAGAAAACACAATCCATCATCATATTTGCCGGAGTTTGGCTTGAGAGTATTTATGTAGCTTCGAATATTGTACAAAATGATAAGAACAAAGGGATTATTAGTCTAATAGGAAAGCAAAAAAATACACTCGATAAGTTGGTTTCTCTTCTAGCGGGTGTGAATAAAACAGACATAGATATTGTATCGTTGACAAATGACTTTAAAGGTCTCAAAGAACATTTCGAAACGATTGAAGGAATCACAAAACAAAATAGTCAAAGCAAATCATTTGAGGTAAGTATATCCGATGAAGAAATTACTACTTTGTATGCAAAAATTGCAGCTCTGAGAACTAAAATTGTAAGTTAAGTTTTGATGGGTATTGTAAGAAAGCCCCTCCTGATATTTTTTAATTTTTTTTTATCTTTTGCTTCAGTAGCACAGATTTTCTCATCACACAATCATTTTGATAAAGTAGGCCTGCGCCATGGGAGGTGGAAGGATTATTCAGACAATACCCATAAAAAATATTTTAGCAAAGGCCGCTACCGACACGATATAAAAGTTGGTAAGTGGAAGTACTATACTGCCGAAGGGAAATTGGAAAAAAAGGAGAAATTCAGGAAGCACGGAAAGTTAATGCTGAACACCTATTATCATAAAAATGGTAAAGTTGCCAGTAGAGGTAAGGCAGAGTTGGTAATAGAAGGGGATATGCTCCATTACTACTGGTTTGGCGAATGGAAATACTATACTGAAATAGGTGATTACGAGAAATCAAAAATATTTTTAATGGGTAAAGAATTGCGTACCACTTATCCCGAAAAGAAGCAATAATATCAGTTTGTTTGTATCTATTTTTTTCAAAGTATTTTGTATCTTTACGTTCCTTTTAAAAACCGCAAATGGCAAAATATTTAGCTTCGTTAACCCTTGTTTTTTATCTTTCCATTACAAGTGGATTTGGTCAACAAGTAGGTATTACTATTAATCAAGAAGTAAAGCAGGAGGTACCTGTTTTTACTTCGGTGGAAGAAATGCCTGAATTTGTTGGTGGAGAAACTGCAAGGATGAAATTTATTAAGGATAGTTTAAAATATCCTGATAATTCTAAAAAGAAAGGGATTCAAGGGAAAGTTTATGTTTCCTATGTGGTTTGTAATGAAGGAAAGGTGAACGATGTTAAAGTGGTTAGAGGGGTAACAGGTGGTAGTGAACTTGAAAAAGAAGCGGTAAGGGTAGTTAAAGC
The DNA here is from genome assembly GCA_903840505.1 of uncultured Bacteroidota bacterium. Lineage (GTDB taxonomy): Bacteria > Bacteroidota > Bacteroidia > UBA4408 > UBA4408 > CAIMGI01. The sequence continues at coordinate 51,633 of CAIMGI010000014.1, read as the reverse complement.
ATTTCCTATTCATAAACCCGGAAGACAAAATGGAAGACCTGTGTCTGTTCAAATGGTATTACCAATAAACTTTGTATTAAATAACAACAACTCAAAATAAACACAACAATGAATTTTACAAAACAGCAAGTAGATGATTTAAATGCCATAGTAAAAGTAAAAGTGCAGGAAGAGGATTATGCAAGTGCAGTAGAAAAAATACTGAAGGACTATCAGAAAAAGGCTAATATGCCGGGCTTTCGTCCAGGGAAAGTGCCAGCGGGAATGATAAAAAAAATGTATTACAAACCGGTTTTGGTTGATGAAATAAATAAATTACTGAACCAAAAAATTTCAGGTTACATACAAGAAAATAAATTAGAGGTGTTGGGTCAACCATTACCGCGCATAGCAGATGATTCTACAATTGATTGGGACAATCAAAAAGAGTTTGAGTTTGCTTACGATTTAGGACTTTCTCCAAAATTTGAAGTCGATCTATCGCACAAGGAAAAGTTTAATTACTATTTGGTAAAAGTGGAAGATAGGCTTACAGATAAGTATGTGAACGATATTGCTAAACGTTATGGCAAGTTAATTAATCCTGAAGTTTCTGACTCAGGAGATTTACTTTTCGGAGATTTTCAAGAAGTTGACGCAAGCGGACAAAATGTAGAAGGTGGGATAAGCAAAACTTCTACTTTGGCTTTGGATACCATTAAAGACGAAGCAATAAAAAAGCAATTTGTAGGTATTTCTAAGGGTGCATCGGTTACTATCGACCCAAAAAAAGCAGCTGGAAATCCTGCTGATATGGCAGCTATGTTGGGTATTACACAAGATGCAGCACAGCAATTGAATAACCCTGTAAAATTTACAATTACCAACATAAGTCGTATGGAACCGGCTGAGTTAAACATTGAATTCTTTAAAAAGGTATATGGTGATGAAGTGAATACAGTAGAACAGTTTAGAGAACGTGTGAACGAAGAATTAAAAGGTATGTATCTTGCCGAAAGTGAGCGAAAATTCAAAAACGATGTGGTGTTAAGATTGGTGAAAAGTTTAAACCTTAATTTACCAGATGAGTTTTTAAAACGCTGGTTGGTTGCTGCGAATGAGAAACCGGTTACGCTTGAACAAGTAAGCAGTGAGTATAAGAACTATTCCGATGCATTGCGTTGGCAACTCATTGAGAATAAAATTTTGCAATCGAATCAAATAAATGTTAGCAACGAAGAGGTTGTTGATTATACCAAATCTCTTATCAGGAAACAATTTGCTCGTTTCAATCAAAATGAAATGGATGAGCAAGAGTTGAACAATACTGCACAGCGAGTATTGGGTGATGAGAAGGAATCTCGCAGATTGTTCGAAAAATTGTACGATGAAAAATTAATGACTTTGTTCAAAGCTTCTTTTACTGTAACAGATAAAGAAATTAGTGAAGAAGATTTTTATAAATTGTCTGCTGAATAGTTCAGTACAAAATGTAACTTTACATAAAAAAACAAAATACTATGTATTCAAACAATGAATTTAGAAAGTACGCTGTAAAGCATAAAGGAATTAATGGTAATACCTTTGATTCATATACAAAACACAACATTTCAAATGTAACGCCATACATTATTGAAGAGCGCCAATTGAACGTTGCTCAAATGGACGTATTCTCGCGTTTAATGATGGATCGTATTATATTTCTTGGAACGGGAATTGACGACCAAGTTGCGAATATCATTCAAGCTCAATTATTGTTTTTACAATCAGTAGATGCAAAAAAGGATATTCAAATTTATTTGAACAGTCCGGGAGGCTCTGTATATGCCGGATTAGGTATTTATGATACAATGCAATACATAACACCCGATGTAGCTACTATCTGTACAGGAATGGCTGCTTCAATGGGCGCGGTGTTGATGTGTGCTGGACAAAAAGGGAAAAGAGCTGCATTGAAACACGCTCGTGTAATGATTCATCAACCTCTTGGTGGTGCTGATGGTCAAGCGTCAGATATTGAAATTACTGCACGTGAAATTCAAAAATTGAAAAAGGAATTGTACGATATTATAGCAAATCATAGTGGTCAGACTTACGATAAGGTGTGGAAGGACAGTGATCGTGATTATTGGATGACAGCAGAAGAAGCAAAGGATTACGGAATGATAGATGAGATTTTAACATCGTCAAAATTATAATTCCAATTATAAAATAAATTTAATAGCCCCATTTAAACGGGGCTTTTATTAACACATCAATGGAGAATAAAAATATCAAGTGTTCTTTTTGTAACCGCGATAAGAAGGAAGTGAGTGTAATGATTGCAGGTATTACAGGTCATATCTGTAATTTTTGTATTGAGCAAGCATTTCAGTTGGTAAAAACAGAAAATGCTGCATCCACAGGAGCCAATACAAAATTCAACGCAATGAAATTGTTGAAGCCGATGGAGATAAAAAAACACATTGATGAGTATGTTATCGGCCAGGATGAAGCAAAGAAAGTATTGAGTGTGGCTGTCTACAATCATTATAAGCGCATTAACCAAAAGCAAATTAAAGGAGTTGAAGAGGTTGAAATTGAAAAGTCGAATGTAATAATGGTAGGGGAGACTGGTACTGGTAAAACCCTTATGGCGAGAACCATTGCAAAAATTTTAAATGTTCCTTTTTGTATAGCAGATGCAACAGTACTTACGGAAGCAGGTTATGTAGGTGAAGATGTTGAAAGTGTATTGGTACGATTATTACAAGCTGCCGATTACGATGTTGCTGCTGCCGAACGAGGGATTGTTTTTATTGATGAGCTTGACAAAATCGCACGCAAAGGAGATAATCCATCTATTACCAGAGATGTTTCGGGTGAAGGCGTTCAACAGGGATTGTTAAAATTACTGGAAGGTTCGGCAGTGAATGTTCCTCCTCAAGGTGGGCGTAAACATCCCGAACAAAAGTTGGTTGCCATCAATACAAAGAACATCTTATTTATTTGTGGCGGAGCTTTTGACGGTATTGATAAAAAGATTGAGCGTAGAATGAATTCACAGGCAATTGGGTATAGAACAAAAAAGGAAGACCAGATTGATAAAGAAAATATTCTACAATACGTATCTCCACAAGATTTAAAAAGTTTCGGACTTATCCCCGAACTAATTGGACGATTGCCCGTACTTACCTATCTCAATCCGCTCGATAAAAGTGCTTTGCGTAGAATCCTTACTGAGCCTAAGAACTCACTTGTAAAGCAATATGTAAAGTTGTTTGAAATTGATGGCATTGGTTTGAGTTTCGATAAAGCTGTTCTCGATCTTATTGTTGAAAAGGCCTTAGAGTATAAATTAGGCGCAAGGGGATTGCGTTCTATTTGTGAAGCAATAATGATTGATGCAATGTTTGAAACGCCTACTAATAAAGCCGAAAAGGAAATAAAAATTACGGCAACATACGCAGCGGATAAATTGAAAAAGTCAGTATTGAAAAAATTAAAGGTGGCCTAAAAGGAGTACTATTTTATTTCGGCTGTCTTTACAATCAGTTCTGCAAGACGGTTACTATATCCAATTTCATTATCATACCAACCAAGCACCTTTACCATATTTCCTACAATTGAGGTGAACTCTGCATCAAAAATGCAAGAGTGTGAATTACCGACTATATCAATAGAAACAATGGGGTCTTCCGTGTATTCAATAATTCCTTTTAAATAGGTTTCTGATGCATCTTTGAATGCTTTATTTATTTCTTCTACTGTTGGCTTTTTCTTGAGTACGCAAGTTATGTCGGTTAAAGAACCATCAGGAACAGGTACACGCATACCGCAACCACCAATTTTCCCTTCCAATTCAGGAAATATTTTTGTAATGGCTTTTGCTGCACCGGTAGATGTAGGTATAATTGATAATGCTGCCGCACGTCCTCTTCTTAAATCTTTATGTGGGGCATCGTGCAAGCGTTGATCGCCAGTATAAGAATGAACTGTTGTAATATATGCTTCTGAAACGCCCCACATCTCATTCAATACTTTTATCATTGGTGCGGCAGAGTTAGTTGTACAAGATGCATTTGAAACAATTAAATCGTCTACTGTTAGGATTTGGTCATTTATGCCTAAGCATATTGCTTTAATTTTTTTATCGGTTGGTGGTGCTGATAGAATTACTTTTTTAGCACCGGCTTCTATATGTTTAAAGGCGCTGTCATAATCCAAAAATTTCCCTGTACATTCAATAACAATATCAATATTTAAATTGCGCCAAGGTAAATTCGCGGGAATTTTCTCATTTGTTATTTGTATGTTTTTACCATTCACTATTAAAGTGTCAGTGTTAAAGGTAACAGTACCTTTATATTTCCCGTGAACAGAATCGTACTTGAATAAATGGGCTAAGGTTTTTGTATCCGTAACATCATTAATGGCAACAGCTTCAATGTTTGGATATGATTGCAGTATTCTAAGCAGTGCCCTACCAATTCTACCAAATCCATTGATTGCTATTTTTATTTGTTTGCCCATAAACAATAAATTAATTGAACAACAAATGTAGTTATATGAAACAAAAAAGGGGTGAAAAATTTCACCCCTTTTTGTTTCATACAATATAATAGTTTATTCAAGCACCACTTTTTTAGTAATCACTTGCTTATTAGAAATAAACTGAATGAAGTAAATTCCTTTTGCATTTTTGCTTAAGTCAATAGTTTTCACGTAAGTTCCATTGTTTTTAGCAATGTTTTCGTGGTATACCACTTGTCCATTAGCGCTCATCATTTTAACATCCAAAGAGTTCAATGATGCCCCTTCAAGTTTAATGTTTAAATTATCTTTAGTAGGGTTAGGATAAATAGACACACGTTGTCCTTCAATATTCTCCTCAATACCCACACCACTATTAGAAACAATTTGTTGTGTATATACGTCCGTACCACAACTGTTAGTCGCAGTTAATGTAACAGCGTATGTATTGTTTCCCGGGAAAACGTGTACCGGAGAGACAGAAACACTGTTAGGACTTCCATCGCCAAAATTCCAAAGGAAGCTGGTAGCATATTGTGAAGTATTATTAAATGTAGCTACACCTTGATTGGTAACAAAAGTATAATCAGCAATAGGCAATGGGTCAACAGTAAGTCCCAAGCTAGGAGAAACCGGTCCGTTACCACAAGTATTAGATGCTGAAACCGCAATTGTTCCCGAAATAGCAATGTTAGAAAAGTCAACAGTAATACTATTTGTATTCATCCCTACAATAATGGTAGCACCCGGAGGCACAGCCCAATTATATCCTGTAGCATTAGGAATACTAGCAATCATATAGTTCACTCCCATTTGACCTTGACAAACCGTAGCCGACCCTGTTATAGTACCAGCAGCAGCAGGAACAGCATCAATTGTTATTGTTTGTGTATCGCTATTAGGGCATCCTGTAATAGGGTCTGTGTAAGTATAAGTTACTTGTCCTGCACCCACCACTTGTGGATTAAACATTCCGTTTGAAACACCCACACCCGAGTATATTCCACCAATAGGAGAACCTCCCGTTAAAGCAAAAGCTCCCGCATTATTACAAGCCACAACAGGCGGTGTAAAAGTTACCGCAGGTAAAGGGTTAACAACCACAGTTTGTGTATCGGTATCAATACAACCACTGTTATCCATATATGTGTATGTAATTAAATGCGAACCAACACCTGCTGTAGCAGCATCAAAGTTATATGAATTCACAATTCCGTTTCCGGAGTAAGTTCCTCCGTTAGGTGTACCAGCTGTTAATACCATTGATGGCGTATTAGAACAAAAAGGTCCAATTGCATTAAAGGCTACAGTAGGTGTAGTCACGTTAATTGTTACGGTATCTTTTCCAATACATCCGTTAAATCCGGTATAAGCATAAATGATGTTGTGTGTACCTGCACCCGCAACAGCAGGGTCAAATACACCAAGATTAACACCTGGTCCGCTGTATGTTCCACCAAGTGGACTTCCTCCAAAAAGTGTTAATGGAGTACCGCTTTGGCAAATGTTTGCAAGTGGACTTTGTGTAACCGTTGGTCCCGGCAAAACAGTTACCTGTTGAGTAGCAATGGTAACACAGCCCGAATTATTGGTATAAGTATAAGTAAGTGTATGTGTTCCAACACCGGCAACTCCCGGATAAAAATATCCATTGCTCACGCCAGGTCCCGAAAACACCCCACCAACCGGAGTAGCCGAAAGTGAATCGTTAGCACTACTGGTACACGTTTGTGGAACAGTGGTGAAGTTAATGATTGTATAAGGAATAACTGTAACTGCTTTAGTAACAGTATTACCGGTACCGGCACCATTGGTGCCACTCACCGTTACATTTCCTGAATTATTAGCATATTGTACATAAATGGAATCGGTACCAAGTCCTGAAAGAATAGTCCAACCTACAGGAACTGTCCAGTTAAAAACGGTCCCCGGATCAGGGGTAACTTGATAGCTTCCAAAACCACCTGCACATACTATCGTATCAGTTGTAATTATATTAGTAAGTACAGGAGGAACGGAAGTAAAACGTACTGTGATGGTTTGAGTTACACCTCCACAAGTTGCGCTGCCAATTCCACCCCAATTTGAGTTTCCGATACCGGGACGTATACAGTAACCGGGATTTAAACAGCTACAAAAAGAACCATCGGCATTAAATTCAATATCCCCACCACAGCCTGAGCCTGTGCGCCAAGTGATTCCTGCGAAGGTAACGGATGTGTTTGTTCCGTTACGGAGTGCTTGGGCAATAGTTAAGCAGGTTGCCGGATCAGTACAAGTTCTTCCAGGATTTAGGTTGCTGAACAACTCCATTTTGGTATAAGTACCAGCTACTAAACCAGCACGAAAATTTGTCCAGGCAGTAACATCAGCAGCTTGTGCTGCCTGTCCTTGCGTAAAGGTAGCTGTATAAGTTTGACCATTTGACATTTGGCTGTAAAACACAAATGCAATAACAAATAAGATTTTTTGTAAAGTGTTTGTTTTCATATTGATAAGTTTATTAAAAGCAATATTACAACAAATAATTTTAAAAAAAAAGGGGCGAGTGTAAACCTCGCCCCTTTTTAAAAATTTATCAAATAAAATTACTCAAGTATTACTTTTTGAATAGATACTTGTTTGTCGGAAATAATTTGCAAGAAATAAATTCCTCTAGCATTATTATTTAAGCTAATATTTTTGTTGTAAGTTCCTGTAAAAGAATTATTTTGATCAATAAAAATTAATTTACCATCTGCACTCACTAATTTTACTTCAAGGGTTTTACTGTGTTTATTTTCAAATAAAATAGTTAATAAATCACTTGTAGGATTAGGATAAACAGATATTTTTTGTTCTTGTGATTGTTCTCCAATTCCTACACCACTTACCATAACAACTTGTTGAGAAATACTATCAACGCCACAACTGTTTGTCGCAGTTAGGGTAACAGTATAAATAATATTAGCGGGGAAAACATGTATCGGAGAAACAGAAGCACTATTAGGACTTCCATCTCCAAAATTCCAAACAAAACTGGTTGCATATTGCGATGTGTTATTGAATGTTCCAACACCTGCATTTGTAGTGTAAGTGAAATTCGCAATTGGCAATGGGTCAACTGTTACATCGAAATTTTGAGACATTTCACCATCACCACAACTATTTATTCCACCAACCGTTATAACCCCAGATACTGCTGTATTTGAAAAGTTAACAGTGATGCTATTTGTATTTGCTCCAACTGCTATTGTCGCTCCCGGAGGAAGCACCCAATTATATCCAGAAGCATTTGCAATTACAGGGATTGAATATGCAACTCCCATTTGACCTTGGCAAACTGTGGAAGACCCTACAATTGCCCCCGGTGCGAAAGGTAAATTAGTGATAGTAAGCGTTTGCGTAGCACTGTTTGAACAACCTGAAATTGGATCAGTGTAAGTATAAGTAACTTGTCCTGCACCAAAAACTTGTGGGTTAATCATTCCGTTTGAAACACCAATGCCCGAATAAACTCCACCAATAGGAGAGCCTCCTGTTAAGGCAACAGGTGCTAAAATACAAATAGCTTGCGGTGCGTTAAAAGTCACAATTGGTAATGCATTAACAATTACGGTTTCTGTATCTGTATTAAAGCAACCGCTATTGTCCATATAAGTATAGGTAATTAGGTGCGACCCAACACCTGCAACCATCGGGTCGAAAGTGTAGCCATTTACGATTCCCATTCCGGAATATGTACCTCCATTTGGCATTCCTTGCGTTAAAATTAATGCCGGTGTATTTAAGCAAAAAGGAGCAAGGGCATTAAAGGTTACTGTTGGTGCAGTTACAGTTATTGTATTAGAGGTATCTCCTGCACATCCTGTATTTGGATTTGTGTATGTGTAGGTTATTGTGTGTGTACCTAATCCGGCAACCATAGGATCAAAAATATTGTTAGTAACACCGGGACCTGTAAAAACACCACTTGCTCCTGCAGGGTTTCCTCCAAATAATGTAAAAGGAGCATCACTTCTACAAACGTTTGCAAAAGGTGTTAAGTCAACCTGAAGTGGATTTACAGTAACATATAAACTGTCTGTTTCACCGTTTCCACAGTTATTAGTACCATTCACATATATATATCCTGAAAAAGCATTTGGAGAAAAATCGACTGTTATGCTATTTGTATTTGCACCGGCAACAATAGTTGCTCCAACCGGAAGAACCCAATTGTAACCCAATGCATTTGCCAATACGGGGATTGAATAAGTTGCCCCCAATAAACCTGTGCACACACCAATTGGTCCAACAATATTATTTTGTGCAAGAAAATGTGGTAAAGGGTTTACAACAACAGGGAAATTAGATGCAGGACCTGAACATTGCAATTGGGTTCCATTCACACTAACATTTCCCGAAACAGCATTGTTTCCAAAGTCAACAAAAATAGTATCATTGTTCGCATTTCCTACTATAACGGCTCCCGGAGGAACCACCCAGTTAAATCCTGTTGCCCCTGCAATTGGTCCAACAGAATACATTACGCCTGTTTGTCCTTGACAAACGGTAGCTGTTCCTGTTATTGGTCCTGCTGCTGCAGGATTCACACAAGGAATAATTACTTGGTAACTTTTCCAAGTACTAGCCCCATCGTGAAGGAACAAACGGTTATTTGCATAGCTTACGCGGTAAAAATTACCTGTGTTCGGTGCTCCTGCAGGAAGGATGCTGGTTGCAATATAAGCCCCATTAGCTTTATTAACTAAATAAACTCTGTTTAATGAAAAATCGTGTAAAACAATTTCTTGTCCTGCACAACCTGAGTAACCACAAAAGTAAACACTAATATTTCCGAAGGCAACAGGAAGGCCTGTAACAGCAAAATTACTAACAGCAGCTCCATTTACACCAGAGTATAAATAAATTCGACCATTGTCGTAATACATATATTCATTTGAAACAGAATTATAACAACCACCGGATTGAAAATTTGGTTGTCCGATAGGATTTATGTTTGTTCCTGTGCTTAATGCATAACCGGTACCGGCATTTATATCTTGTTTTCTTATTCCTAATGAAGGGCAAGAGCTGCAAGGGTTTCCTTCAAGTTGACTAAGGTTAGGGTTCCACCAAATTCCTCTCCAATCGTGACCGGAATTTGCACTAGACGATACTTGAGCCCCAGTAGTTCCATCAAATGTTTCAATTACCAAATTACTACTCCCACCACCCACTGCATAATATAAATTCTTAATGGGGTTGTAAGCAACGCTCATGGCAACATGAAGGTTACTTGCCGGAGTAAGGTTTACACTTGCAACGGCAGTTGCATTAACTACACACTGTGCATTGGCTTTAATCGAAAATGCGATTAAAAAAATCGTTCCTAATATGGAAAGACTAGATTTTAAGTAATTTTTTTTCATAATGATTATTTATAAATAACGTGCAATATTACAAAAAAAACAAGTAAAAAACAAGGGGCGAGATTCATACTCGCCCCTTGTTTAAAGATTTAAATAATATTAATCAAGTATTACTTTTTGAATAGATACTTGTTTGTCGGAAATAATTTGCAAGAAATAAATTCCTCTAGCATTATTATTTAAGCTAATATTTTTGTTGTAAATCCCAGTAAAGGAATTGTTTTGTTCTGCAAAAATTAATTTTCCGTCCGCACTAACTAGTTTTACTTCAAGGGTTTTACTGTTTTTATTTTCAAATAAAATAGTTAGCAAATCAGTTGTAGGATTAGGGTAGATAGATATTTTTTGTCCTTGTGATATCTCTCCAATTCCTACACCGCTTACCATAACAACTTGTTGAGAAACACTATCAATACCACAACTGTTTGTTGCAGTTAAAGTAACAGCATAAATATTGTTTGCAGGGAATGTATGTGTAGGTGAAATGACATTACTTGTAGGACTGCCATCTCCAAAGTTCCAAACAAAACTAGTTGCGTATTGTGAAGTATTATTAAATATTCCAACGCCTGCATTTGTGGTATAAGTGAAATTTGCGATTGGTAATGGGTCAACAGTTACTGAATAGTTTGGTGAAAATGCACCATTTCCACATACTGTATTTACTGAAACTGTAATTATTCCAGAAACTGCGTTGTTTGCAAAATCAACAGTAATTATATCTGTATTATTACCAGCAAAAATAGTTGCTCCCGGAGGCAATACCCAGTTGTAACCGGTTGCTCCTACTACAGCAGGTACTGAATACATAATTCCCATTTGGCCTTGGCAAACTGTAGCCGTACCAGTTATTGTTGCTGCTGCACCCGGCACAGGAGTTATTATAATTGTTTGGGTGTCGCTATTGGAACAACCTGTTATTCCATCTGTATAAGTATAGGTTACTTGACCAGCACCTACTGCTTGAGGGTTAAACATTCCGTTCGAAACACCAATGCCTGAATAAACTCCACCTAATGGACTGCCTCCGCTTAGTGAAAAAGGAGATGCATTTTTACAAACGCCTGCTTGTGGTACATATGTTACAACCGGAAGTGCATTAACAGTAATATACTGTGATGCTGTATCTGTACATCCTGTATTGTCAGTATATGTATACAAAACATTAAACGTTCCAACTCCCGATACCATTGGGTCGAAAGTAAATGAATTTACTACTCCTATTCCAGAGTATGATCCACCGTTGGGCATTCCTTGGGTTAATACTATTGACGGAGTGTTTAAGCACATTGGCGCAATTACACTAAATGTAACAGTTGGAGTAGTTACAGTAACAGTTTGGCTTGAGTACCCTGTACAACCATTTAAACCAACATATGAATAGGTAATCGTATGTGTGCCGACACCGGCTACAATTGGGTCAAAAATACCAGCATTTACACCTGGACCTGAATATGTTCCTCCAACAGGCACTCCGCCAAAAAGCGAAAAAGGAGCTGTGCTTTTACATACATTTGCCATTGCCATAAATGTTACCGTTGGTGCAGGCAAAATGGTAAGATTTTGACTTGTGCTATTAACACAACCACTTGTGTCTGTAACTGAGTATGTTATTACATGTGTACCAGCTCCAGCTATCATAGGGTCAATCATTCCAGCATTTACGCCTGGTCCTGAATATATACCTCCAATTGGGCTACCGCCAGTTAAGGCACTTGGTTGATCCTGAGAACAAAATGTATTATTGAAGGGAGCCAATGTAACTGTTGGTAATGGATTAACCGTTACTGTGTCAGTGGTAATACAAGCTGGAACAAATTTTGAATAGTCGTTTGTGATATTCCAAGCACTCGAATTTCTTCCTGTTGCTGGTGTTCCTACTGTACCTGTAGCATTTTCAACACCCATTGTTGCAGGGGAAACATTTGCTCTTGTTGTATGAATTTCAATTATTGAAGTGCTTTCATTTAATACAATTTGAGAAGTAACTTGAGGAGCACCACCACAACACCAAGGTAAATTAATATAATTAACAACTAGTTGTCTGTTTGGTGCAACACCTGTTGTGAAATAATTAATTGAGCCTCCTCCTGGAGGGTACAAATCATCCCAAGCTGCAGCTATATAGTTGTTAGGCCCACCAGCGTTTGGAATAAATGCGCCACTACAGCAACCATTAGGCATGCCGGCAGTAAAGCCAATAAATCCATTTGATGAAATATAAAACTGCGTATAATTGGTATTATAAAAATTAAAAGTGAATCCAATTGGACAAGCCGCTGAAACCTGGTCATCGCCTAAAGTAACAGCTGTTCCAACTCCGGGAATTGGATTAAAAGTTCCAACTTGAGAGTATGTATAAGAGGAAGTGTTTGAATAGCTTATAACGTGTGTGCCAGTACCAGCAGTTGTAGGGCAAAAGGTGCCATTTAAAACACCTGGTCCACTGTAGGTGCCACCAGCGGGGATACCTGTTAATACATAGTGAGCTGTATCGCATACTGCGTATAGATTAGCTAATCCCGTTAAACCGCATTGCGAAAATGCAGAAACATTAACGATTGAAGCTAAACCAATACTGAATAATAATTTCTTCAAGTAATTTTTTTTCATCTTTTATAGATTTATATATTTTGAAACACTAGCTACAAAAGTAGGATAAATTATGCATTTTATAAAAAAAAAGGGGCGATTTCGCCCCTTTTTTATTTGGAAGTTTTTGGATTTAATCCAATACTACCTTTTTAGTAATTACTTGATTATTAGTAATTATTTGAAGTGAGTAAACACCTTTTGCATTGTTTGATAAGTCAATAGTGTTATTGTACTGACCGTTCAAAGTATTTATTCTTTCATTATAAACTATTTTTCCTGTAGCATCAATTATTCTCAACTGAGCATTGCTTGATTGAGATGTTACTTGAATGTTTATAACGCCATTACTTGGATTTGGAAATACGTTGATGTTATCGCTTATAGTACTTGTGTTTGAAATACCTACAGAGTTAACATTAAGTACTACCGTAATACTGTCGGAACCACAACCGTTTGTTACAACAAGTTTTACTGTATAGGTACCATTTACTGTATAGGTATGGATAGGCGACATTACAGTGTCAGATGCTCCGTCACCAAAAGTCCATACATATGTATTTCCATTAGTAGAGTTGTTTACAAAACCTGCAATACCACCATTAAATGCGTACTGAAATGCAGCTACAGGTAAAGGTAAAACATTTACAGATAAACTAACCGTAGCGCCTGTAAAGCAAGAGTTTGTTGCATATGCAGTAACAGAACCACTTAGTGCAGAGTTCGAGTAGTCAACAGTAATTGAGTTTGTATTAGCACCAATAACAATTGTTGCACCAGTAGGAACGGTCCAGTTATATCCTGTTGCATTTGCCACAGCAGGAATAGTATACACTACAGTTGACTGTCCTTGACAAACAGTTGCTAATCCTGTTATTGGAGCAGCATTTCCTAATAATTGTGTTGCCGTAATTGCAAGAGTCGCTACCATACTAGAATCACAAGTGTTGTAACCATAAACAGTTACGTTACCACTTGTAGGGCTGTTTGAAAAATCGACCATAATTGAATTGGTATTTGCTCCTGCAACAATAGTAGCACCGGCAGGTAGGCTCCAATTATATCCAATTGCATTTGTAACAGTTGGAACAACAAAATTAACACCCATTTGTCCTGCACACACTGCAATAGGTCCTGTTATTGAACCAATAGCCCCTGCAGTATCAACAATAGTAACCATTAAAGTACTGGTAGTTATACTGTTTCCACAGCTATTTACTCCCATAACAGTAATGTTGCCACTAACTGAACCAAATGGGAAGTCAACAGTAATCATATTGGTGTTTCCTCCTGCAACAATTGCAGCTCCTGAAGGAACAGTCCAGCTATAACCGGTAGCATTTGCAATTGCCGGAACCATATACATAACGTTCATACTGTTAGCACAAACTGTGGTCGATCCTGTTATTGCTCCAGGTGTACCAGGCAATGGGTTCACAACTACAGCGAATGTAGATGCTGCGCCTGCTCCACAAGAGTTTGTTCCTGCCACAGTAACATTTCCACTAATCGAACCAACTGGGAAGTCTACTGTAATCATTGTAGTATTTGCTCCGGCAGTTATAATAGCGCCTGCAGGAACAGTCCAGTTATATCCAGTTGCATTTGCAATGGCAGAAACCATATACATTATGTTTGTAGTATTTTCACAAACAGTTGCATTTCCGGAAATTGCACCTGCGGGAGCAACTAAAGGAAGAATTGTAATTGCAAGTGTTGTAGTAGTTACACTGTTACCACAAGCATTTGTACCTTGAACGGTTATGTTGCCAGATAGTGCACCAATCGCAAAGTCAACATAAATACTGTCGTTGTTTGCATTACCAACAATTGTTGCACCTGTAGGAACAGTCCAGTTGTAACCAGTTGCATAAGTACTAGAGGATACAAATAACTGGTTTGTTTGACCTTCACAAATATTTGTTAATCCTGAAATAGCAGCTGGTGTTAAAGGTAAAGGATTAACTGTAACTTTAACAGTATCTCTTTTTGTACAATTATTACCATCTGTAACAGTAACAACATAATCAGTTGTTACTATCGGGCTTGCAATTGGGTTCGCAACTGCTGGATTGTTTAATCGTAAAGCAGGGCTCCAAGCATATGATACGATACTATTTGGTCCTGCGAATGTCAAAGTCCAAGAATTTAATGTACCTATGTCTCCAGCAAATTGATCAATCATTTCTAAACTCCATGTACCAGTAGCAACTCCAGTTAAACCCGAGAATGGTGTTTCCGGTATGAATGAACCTGTAAAAGGTGCAACTCCAGCTGAAATTGGGTTGATAGCGCTAGTTGTAAATACAGTATTTGTCATATTGTCGCCACTTCCTCCACGGTTTAGTATAAGAAAACAAGATGAACCATCGGGTGCAATTAAACGCATACGCATATCCGATATATATGTGTGCGTAAAGTTATCGATAGTAGCAGAAACAATTTGATTTGCAATTCCCGGTGCACCAAAACAGTTAACAGTAGCAATAGCCCCGGCAGGATTACCGTCTGGAACGTTTACAACTGTATTGCTTGTATAAGTAGTGTTTACCACACCAAAAGCGTTTGCTGTTGCATTTAAATTGGTACTGGTTCCTTCACAAATAGTAACATCGGGGCCAGCATTTACGGAAGGAGTAAAGCTTGTAAAAGTCGCCAATGGCATCGCATTATTAGGAGCAAAACCATCACCAGCCATTGTTGAAGAGGCAGTAAATGTATATACGCCAGATACTGACATATTAAAATTAGTTTTTACAATAATATTTTGAGTTGCACCTGGTGCTAAGGTTCCATTGTTAATTGTAAAAACAGGAAATGTCATTGGGTTTAATCCTGTTGAAGCGGATGAAATTAGTGCAGGATTATTCGCAAAGTTAATTGATTGTGAACCTGTATTTTTTACTGTTACAGAGATATTTTCAATGTTGCTCAAACAGGTGGTTCCTGCAACTGGTGCAAAAAGAGCTGTAACAGCTAAGTCAGTTGGTACAATTAACCAATTATAATCAGTTCCAACTCCAGGGTAAGCAAATGGAGAAAGAGTAGAAAAAGCAGCATTTGTTCCTCCGGCTGTTGAGCTATTCCAACTAGGAGTAGAAACTCGGTTGTTGAAATCGGCATTTGAACTACCTCGTAAACCAACTTCAGCATTTACGTTAAGACCCAAATCAAACATCGTTCCATACACCACATCAATATAATCAGTGGTTTCACTTAAACGGATTTGAAAATTAAAATTACAGTTTGATTGCCCATAAGGTCGAGCTTTTGACCACTGAATTACACACACTCTATTTGGTGCTACACCAATTGTCTCTATACGTTTTTCTCCATTGGCTTGGTTTAATGTAGTACCAGCTGATGTAATGGTTGCTGCAGCTGAAATAGTAACAGTAGTACCTGCCGCAGAAACAACAGTTGCTCCAACTGGAATACCTGTTCCTGTAATTACTACACCGACAGATATACCTGTTATTGAACCAACGTTAGTTATGTTTGTTGAACCCAAGGTTACATTTCCAGTTGTTCTATATCCTAATACAAGGTCACGACCAAAAGCTGAAATTATATTGTTGGTTGCACCGGTACTTATTGGATTATAACTGTTTGCGGGTGAACCGGCTCCCAAACTAACCCAACCGTTGTTGTTAATACCAAATTGTGTATACGCAACACCGTTATAGTTAAAAGTAAAACCAATATTATTGGCGCCATAGGAATTATCATCATCAGTGGCAGTACCAACAGTTACACCACCTACAACAGTTGAGTAACCACCGGCAATTGTTTGAAAGTTCATAGCACTTACTTGTGCTTGAACCTGTTGTTTACTAAAAAACATGGTGCTAACCATTATAAATGTTGCAACCATCCCTTTTGTTTTTTGTAAACAAGTTGAGTAGTTTATTTTCATTTTTGTTTAATATTAAATAGTTTATTAATTATTTGTTAAGCAAAAATAAACTATAAATATTTGTTAAGCAAAACTTAAACTATAAATGAATAGAAAAAACATACATACTATATTTATGTAATATTTTAACTGATTAAAAATGAGGTTGTTACTTAATTGTGTATAAAATTGGAATATTTTGTTGAAAATCGTAAAGCGTTTTTCTTCTTAATTCAAAATAGGTGTTCCAAAATGTTCTCAACGCTTGCAGGTTTCCTAGTTTTGCTTGATCTTTTTCCTGAAGTGCAATATTTAGGTCAACAATATCAATTTTGCCTATCATATAACGTTTAACGGTAATGTCGTATCGCTTTTGTGCAATTGTATCACTTTTTGCACTTATCACTAATTTTTGTCGATACATATTGAATTGTTTTACCAACAAATAAATTTCTTGATCAAATGTTTGTTGTGCTTGTTCAATGGTTGTTTCTATCAGTTCTTTATTTGCTTGTGCTGTTCTAATTTCAGATTTAGCTCTGCCCCAATCAACTATGGGGATTTCAAATCCTACTCGTATACGTTGCTGCTCCTGTGGATTTAAATAAACACTGTTAAGCAGTGGGGCACTGTTTGTTAATCCGTAGGATGCTGTAATGTCGGCATTTAATCTGTTATCACCTTTTGCTCTTGCAACATCTCTTTCCGCCTCTAATCGTTGTCGTTCAAATTCTACTATTTGTTGTCTGTTTTTTGTTGCTTCTTGTAAAGCAATTTTTTCATCCACAAAAAATTGTGGAATTAAGGTCGGTTCTTCCAATTCAATTTTATCAGCGCCACTCATTTTTAAAAAATTCTTTAGCCTTTGTGTTCCCAACTCCACATCTAACTGTGCTTGAGAAAGACTGTTTTGTGCATTCATAACACTAAGCTGCATCTGTAACAGTTCGTTCTCCGCAATTTTGCCCAATTGATAACGTCCTTTTGATATTTGATAAAGCGTATCGTTGTTTGCTAAGTTTTTTTGCTCGATACTGAATGTGATTTGTGCAATTAATAAATTAAAGAAAATTTCAGAGGCTTGTATTGATACATTTTCCATGTCCTCCACATATTTCTTTTTCGACTCTTCATACCTTAAAGGTTCTATGCGGCTATTCCATTTTAAATTGTTGAACTTAAATAAGGGTTGCCTAATACCAATTATGGCAGGACTTGCTAAATAGTTTACACTTGTTGGTGCATTTAAAATATCAATGCGTTGTATTTGCGAACTCATAAATACTTCACTTCCCGTGAATGAAATATTTTGTGACAAGGATAGGTCTAAAGATGAGTTTGCAATACTTCTTAATTTAAATGCATCGGTACCATCGTTTTGAGTGATAGACTGATAAGAACGTGTTAAGTCCGGAAGTGTTCCATTAAGTGCCAATTGCGGTTTGTAATTGGCTTTAAAACTTCGGTATTGCCAATATTTATTTGAGTATTGTGTGCCCGCTAGCTTAGCTGCTGGCGATTGTTTTTGTGCGAGCTCAACTACCTGTTGAAGGCTTAATTTTTGAGTGTTTTGTGCATTGATAGTATTATATGATAATATACATCCTAACCCTAATATAATAGATATTGCTTTTCTCTTTTTATTCATATCGCAATGATTTTATTGGGTCTTGCTCAGCCGCTCTTTTGGCAGGTGTAATACCAAATATTAAACCTATTAAAGCCGAAACACCAAAGGAAATAATTACCGACCAACTTGAAATAATGGTCTCTACATCGGCAACTTTTGAGGCAATAAAACTGAGTATTACTCCAAGAATAATTCCGGCTAATCCACCGCATACACTTATAAGAATAGCCTCAATAACAAATTGTAAAACAATGTCCTTTTTTGTCGCACCAATTGAAAGTCGAATACCAATTTCTTTAATGCGTTCCATTACCGATGCCAACATAATATTCATAATGCCGATTCCGCCTACCAACAAAGAAATTCCTGCAATGGCACCCAATACCATATTGAATATATCTTTTGTGCGTTGTTGCTGTTTTAATAAAAGTTCAGGTACTGTTATTTCATAATCCGTTACACCGTAATGCCTGCGCTCCATCAGCCGCGAAATAATCTCAGAAGAAGATTGAAGGTTTTCAGTATTGTTTACTTGTACTACCAAGCGATCAATTTGGTGGTAATAATTTTCGTTGCTATTGGTTTCTTCACCCTCTTCCTCATTTCCTTTATTTGCCATTTCCAACATAGATTTTGTTATCAATAAGCGATTTTTATAACGTATTAAAATTGTTTTTAGGGGCGTGTAAACATCCATATTGTAATCACGAATACCCAAGTTTGAAATGCTGTTTTTCGAAATACTTTTTTCTTTTGTAATACCGACCACTTTTAACCAAATAGGACCACACTTGATAAACTTACCAAGCGGATTTTCTTTGCTGAAAAATTTACTTGCTACATTTTTTCCGATGATGCAAACCTGATCACCGGCTATCAATTGCCTTTCATTAAACATATGTCCTTGCTCCAATGTAAAGTCGGTTATTTCAAAATAGGCGGGTTCTACACCAACTAATTTTCCGGTTCTGCTAAGTCCGTCTTTCACAAAACGTGTTTCAATAATTACTTCAGGACTTATTTTACTAACGCAGGGAAGTACACTCTGTATGGCGTACATATCTTTTAAGTTTAATCCCGGGCTGTATTTTTTTTTCTCCGATTTTTCTAATTCCTCAACTTTTTCTTCTTTCTGTTCTAAGTGAGGTGTAATTACAATGTTGTTTACGCCAACGAGTTTTATTTGTTCGAGAATTTCCTTTTTTGCACCGTTACCAATTGCAAGCATAGCAATAACAGCAGCTACACCAAAAATAATTCCCAAAGCAGTTAATAGCGAACGGAATTTATTGGCCAATATAGCTTGCAGTGCAATTTGAAAATTCAACACGTATTTTTCGCGCATCGTAAATTGCTATTTTTGGGCTATTGTTTTTTTGATAGGAAGTTTTTCTATCTCCAGGTCTTTATTGTTTTCAGGAATAGAAAGGTAAACCATATCTTCTTCCGTTAATCCTTCTTTTATTACAATATTGTCTTCGTTAGCTTCACCTGTTTTTACTTCTTTTTTAATAAAGGATAGTCCGTCTTTCAGATAAACATAGGATAGGGAATCGCCATCGTTGTGTATACATTCCAGCGGAACATATATACTGTTAGGGATTTTTCCAATAATGATATTATTACCTGTGGTCATTGCCGGCCGAAGGGAAGTATCTTTTTCACTTATTTGAATTTGTACTTCAAACACTTTTGCATCCGATTTAGGATTTTGTTCACCCACATTGGCAATAGATACAATTTTACCAGTTAATTTTTTTTCAGGGTAAGCATCTAAGTTTACATCTACTTTTTGGTTTAACTTTAATTTACGAATATCAACTTCATTCACATATGTTTTCGACAGCATAACCGAAAGGTCTGGTAATGTTGCTACAGTGGGGTCCCAAGCGCCAATAGTAGAGCCAACTGTTTTTCTTTTGCCATTCCATTCGCGCTGATAAATAACCATTCCATCTTCTGGTGCATTAATTGTAAATTGTTGCATTACATCAACAAGTTGTTGCATTTTGCTTTTGGTAATACTAAGCGATGCAGTTATTTCCTGCATCTTTGCGATGGACTGACTTTCCTTTATTTTGTAATTTTTAATTGCTTGGTCTAATGCACGCGCACTTCTTTCTAAATCAAGTTTTGCTTGTCTTATGGTTGCAGGTGGCTCAAATGCCGACTGCTCCAATACAATGTCTTTTTCTTTTAATGTAAACCCCAGGTTGATTATTTCGTCACGTGCTTGTCTTAATTGTAAGGTAGTATCTAATTTGTTTTGTGTAAACTGCGATTCTATTTTTTGCAATTCACTTTCGGCTTCTCTTATTTTTCCCGCTATTTCCGTTTTATCTAAAGCGCCAACATATTCACCTTTTTTCACAACAGTACCTTCGGCCACCAAATCGGAAATTTTTATTTGCCAAATGCCCAATTGTCTTATTCCTGTTGGGCCTTGTATGTCGGTAGAGTTTTTTGCTTCCAACTCACCGGTTGTAAAAACAGTAATTTCAAAAAGCCCCTTTTTTACAGGAACAAAAACATCTTTCTCATTTTTTCCTGACCTTCGAAAAATGGTTAACCATAGAAGTATAATTGCACTTACTATGCTTACAATAAGAATTGCTTTGCGTTGTTTGCTCATTTAATATTATATACGGCTAAGGTAAGGTATTTATTGTTTCAATCTTAAAGGAGCCTATTCTACTTTATCATACCCCGTTTTATTTCTTCCACAACACTAGGGTCTAAAAGAGTAGATATATCGCCTAAATTGTTGAGGTCGCCTTCTGCAATTTTTCGTAAAATTCTACGCATTATTTTTCCGCTACGTGTTTTAGGAAGTCCGCTTACTATTTGTATTTTATCGGGCTTGGCAATGGCACCAATTGTTTTGGTGACCTCAGCTAAAATTTCTTTTTTTAATATCTCTGCATTTTTTTGTTTGTTTACACAAATAACATAGGCATAAATACCTTGTCCTTTTATATCGTGTGGATAGCCAACCACTGCCGATTCTACAATGTCTATATGGGTATTGATGGCACTTTCTACTTCTGCGGTACCAATTCTGTGACCACTTATATTCATTACATCATCCACTCTTCCGGTAATCCTATAGTAGCCATCCTCATCACGTTTACATCCATCACCTGTAAAATATAAGTTAGGATAGGTAGCAAAATAATTTTGTTTACAACGCTCATTGTCGCCATAGGTTGTTCGAATAATAGATGGCCAAGGGAATTTTATACATAAGTTTCCTTCCACACCATTTCCTTTTATTTCGTTTCCTTTTTCATTAACCAAAATTGGTTGTACACCTGGTAAGGGTAAGGTTGCAAAACTTGGTTTTGTTTTAGTAATGCCTGCCAATGGTGAAATTAAAATCCCTCCCGTTTCGGTTTGCCACCAAGTGTCTACAATGGGACAATTGTTTTTTCCAATATGCTCATTGTACCAATTCCACGCTTCTTCATTAATGGGTTCACCAACACTACCCAATACGCGCAAAGAAGTTAATTTATAAGGTTTAACAAAATTAAGTCCCGCTGCTTCCAAGGCTCTTATTGCTGTAGGTGCAGTGTAAAAAATATTTACATTGTATTTGTCAATTATTTCCCAAAATCTTCCTGCATATGGATAAGTGGGTACTCCTTCAAACATTACTGAAGTTGCACCTGCTAACAAAGGAGCGTATACAATGTAAGAATGCCCTGTTATCCAACCAATATCGGCAGTACACCAATATACATCGCCTTCGTTATACTGAAAAACATTTTCAAATGAATAGTGTGTATACACCATATATCCTCCGCAAGTATGTACAACACCTTTTGGTTTTCCTGTTGACCCTGATGTGTAAAGTATAAACAGCATATCCTCTGCATCCATTATTTCAGCAGGGCAGTTGATGGATGCTTTTAGCATTTCATTGTTCCAAAAAATATCACGCCCTTCCAACATAGTAATAGGGGTTTTTGTTCTTTCAACGACCATTACTTTTTTTACCGATGGACACAATTCCAATGCTTCGTCAACTACTTGTTTCATAGGTATGTCTTTCGCACCTCTATAACCCCCATCACTGGTTACAACAATGTTGCAATCGCAATCCTGTATTCGTCCCGAAAGAGATGTTGCCGAAAAACCTCCGAACACAACCGAATGAATGGCACCAATTCTTGCACAAGCCAAAACTGCAATTGTTAGTTCGGGAATCATTGGCATATAAATGCAAATACGATCGCCTTTTTTTGCTCCATTGTTTTTTAGAACGTTGGAAAATTTGCATACTTGTTCGTATAATTGTTGATAGGTAAGTTCAATCGATTTTTCATTAGGGTCGTTGGGTTCCCAATAATAGGCAACTTGATTGGCACGTGCCGGAAGGTGCCTATCCAAACAATTTTCGGTAATATTTAATTTGCCACCAACGAACCATTCAATTCTTGGCTCATCAAAATTCCATTTTAGAACTTTATCCCATTTCTTTTGCCAATGAAATTGTTCAGCTTTTTCAGCCCAAAACTGTTCGGGATTGTCAATACTTTTTTTGTATTCACTATGGTATTCTTCAATAGATGTTATGCGAAGCATTTTATTTTTTTGTCCGTTTTAATTGAAAAAATGTGTGCAGCAAATTTTTACATTCTTCCTTTAATATGTCGCCATAAATAACTGTTTTTGGATGAAGTACAGGGTAGTCGACTCGTTGAAATCCTCGTGATGGGTCAGAGGCACCGTAAACAATTTTGCTGATCTGAGTCCAGTAGCTGGCTCCTGCACACATTATGCAAGGCTCAAGTGTAACGTATAGCGTACATTCATTTAAGTATTTCCCCCCTAGGTGTTCAGCTGCAGATGTGTAGGCTTGCATTTCAGCGTGTGCAGTAACATCGTTTAAGCGCTGTGTATAATTATGTGCTCGCGCAATTATTTTATTCTTACAAACAATTACTGCCCCAACAGGCACTTCATCGGCATCAAATGCTTTTTGAGCTTCTTTTAATGCTTCTCGCATAAAATAATCATCGTTGTGCAAAATTATTTCCATAGTGTTTTATACTATCAGTAAAGATACAATGAAAAATAGAAAAAAATGTAAAGCAAAGGTGTTTTTTCAAACAAGTTTCACACTGTTGTTTGTTTGCTCAATGAAAGATAAAATCTCTTCTTTCCCTGTTTTGAGCGTAACAGAAGTAATAAAATAAGTAGGGGTTTCATCCCAGGTTTGACCTAGTATAGAGAGGTATTTATTTATACTTTCTGTTAAAACCCTTGGGGTCATTTTATCGGATTTTGTAAATGCAATTACAAAAGGAATTTCATTGTTGCCTAACCAATCCATAAATTCTAAATCGATTTTTTGTGGTTCGTGGCGGGAATCAATCAATACAAATAGACAAAGTAAATTATTGCGGTACGAAATATAATCAGTGATAAATTTTTGCCAGGTATTTTTTATCGATTTTGCCACTTTTGCATATCCGTAACCTGGAAGATCTACTAAGTACCAAGGGTTTGTCTGTTCATTAATGATAAAATGATTTATAAGTTGAGTTTTCCCCGGTTTGGAGGATGTTTTTGCCAAATCCTTTTGCCCGGTTAATAAATTTATGAGCGATGACTTTCCAACATTAGAGCGTCCTATAAATGCATATTCGTGTATTTTTTTTTCCGGACATTTTTTATATTCGGTATTGCTACATACAAATTGTGCCGAAGTTATTTTCATTTAAAAAAGTATTAATTATAAGCGTATAAAGCCTTATTTTTTGTATGTATTTACGTGTCTTTCTTTTTTTGAAGGAAAGATATCGGCAATCGTAACAATGATTCCCGTTTCTTCCACATCGCCAAAGTGATCGTTAATGGCTGTTCCAAAAGTTTTCATAGTTGCTGAAAGACTCATATAAGAGTTAATAAGCGGGGGGATGTTTTCTCCAAGAGCTTTAACTTCTTGGTGTAATACTTTATGTCCTTCCTTATAATCAAGTCCTTTAAATAAAGCTTCCATCTTTTCTTTATCCCCTAATAATTTTAGCGGCTTAATTGGGGTTACTAAATTTTCATTATCTGGAAAATAGTAATGCATAAATGTAAGTATCAAGTCCCGGGCGGTAATATTATAGTCGGGATACATTGTTACCTTTCCTGTAAAATACATTACATCGGGGTTGTCAATTACCAAGGCTCCGAGTCCATCCCAAAGGTTATCCAATGAAAATAATCCCTTTCTGTTCTCGGCACTTGGTTGGTATTTTGGTTGCACAAATGATCTCCCAAGTTCAATGGTATAGGGTAAGTATTTAGTAATAAATGTCTGCGAAAAATGCAGTATTTCGGTAGTAGAAAGATGTGGTACTCCATTCTCATCTTTTTTAGCATCAGCACAACGTATGTAACGATAGCCTCCAATTATTTCTTCTTCGCGAGGATCCCACACAATTAGCTGTTGATAAGGTGTTTCGCAAGTGTCAAATTCATCTATGTCAATTTCTTTTCCGGTACCACCACCTGCCAAGCGAAATGTAATCTCTCGCAAACGGGCAATTTCTCGCATCACATTCGGACTATTGAAATAGTTTAAAATGTAGATTTCATTATCGCCTTTGTTGCTTTCTCTGACAAATCTGTCTTTTGTTAGCTCGGCTTTAATAAGTGTTTTTTCGATTGGAGCTATAACAGGAATCATAATTTGTTTTTTGTTTTTAAAAAAGCAGCCTCTAAACCATAAACAGAATCTTTTATCTCAGCTGCCCATTCTGCATCTCTTTTATTGGCAGTTAATTCAATGTATTTAATTGGTTTCCCAAATATAATATTTATCGTTTTATTTCTTTGTTTATACATTTCATCTACAAGATAAAACATTTCTATGTTTGCTTTTATTCCTATTCTTTTTCGCCACATAGAAAGATTATAAAAAAAAGGCGAATTTGTGCCGCTAATGAATACAGGAATAATGTTTTTTTTGTATTGTCTTGATTTGCTGATAAAGCTTTTTTTCCACTCCAAGTCTTTAATAACGCCTCCTTGTTTTCGTGAAACTAGTCCTGCAGGAAATATAAGTGTTACTCCATTGGAATCATATTGTTTGTTCATTTCTTCAAGCATTTTAACTGTATGCTTACCGTGTTTATTTACAGGAATAAAAAGTTTTTGAATATTTTCAACTCCAAGTAAAATGTCGTTTACAATAAACCTCAAATCTTTTCTTTTCGTAGCTACTTGTTGAATGAGAGCTATGCCATCAAGTCCACCTAAAGGATGATTTGATGCTACAATGCAACCTTCGTTTTCAGGTAGATTTTCAATTCCATATACCTTCACCGTGACCTTAAATTCATTCAATACTTCGTTTATGAATTCAAATTCTTTTTTTTGCCCGTGTGCCTTAATGAATGCATTTATATCGTTTTCGTGAATTATTTTTTTTACATAGTTCAAAATAAATTGAGGAAGAAGTCGCAACAGTTTAGGGTTCTTTTTTTTGATGATGTTTTCAACATCAACGAATTTATCCGCTTCGATTTTAGTCATATAGTTTTTTTGATAATGCTTGTTGTGAATGCAAAAATACAATTTAAAGTTTTGTTTTGCCAATCCCGCTTATTGCATAGCCTTCAGTGCTTCTTAACGTTCTCTCAAATAAGCCTGTTTGATAAATAGTAATGCCGCATTTTTTTTCAATAATTGAAAAGTTATCAACAAAAGTGGTAAAAAGTGGTAAAAAGTGGTAAAAAAGATTTATTTTTACACCTTAAACAATGCAATTAAACACTACCATATTTGGAGTTTACGAAGCAACTGCTGATGCAAAAGGGCGAGTGATGTTACCTAATGCATTCAAGAAGCAGTTATCTGCGTTTGTTAAAGATGGCTTTGTTATCAAGCAAAGTATTTTTAGTAAGTCGCTTGAGTTGTACCCAATGACGGCTTGGAATGATTTGGTAAAGGATGTAAATAAACTCAATCGTTTCGTGAAGAAAAATGTAGAGTTTATTCGAATGTTTAATTACGGTGTGAAGCCGTTAGAGTTGGATAACACTTCTCGTTTGTTAATTCCAAAAGAGTTGATTGTTTTTGCAGGAATCAAGAAAGATATTGTAATGAGCGCATCAGGGAATTTGATAGAGATATGGGATAAGAAAACATATGAAAAAAATATCAAGGCAGGTGCAGTTGATTTTGAAAAATTGGCGGAAGAGGTGATGGGTAATAAGAGTATTGGTGAATAGCGAATGCTGTACCATATTCCCGTTCTTTTACATACTTGTATAAATGCGCTTAACATTAACCCTGATGGAGTTTATGTTGATGTAACTTATGGAGGTGGAGGTCATTCAGCCGAAATTTTAAAGCTTTTGAAAAAGGGGAAGTTGATTGTTTTTGATCAAGATGCAGATGCTTTAAAAAATAAAGTTGACAACGATAAACTCATATTTATTCGAAACAATTTTAGCAATCTGAAAGAAGCTTTGAACGAAAATGGAATTTTTGAAGTTCATGGGATATTGGCTGATTTGGGGGTTTCGTCACATCAATTTAATGAAGCAAGCAGAGGGTTTTCAATACGATTTGACGCTAATCTGGATATGCGAATGGATACTGATTCATCTTTAACCGCATCTGTTATTTTGAATAAATATGAAGAGAAGCAATTGGTGCAGATTTTTTCAAGCTACGGAGAAGTTGAAAATTCAAAACGACTTGCCTATGCAATTGTAACAAATAGAAAAGTGAAATCGATTGAAACAGTAAGCGATTTAAAATGGGCCATCAGTAAGTGCATTCCTCCAAAAAAGGAAAATCAATACTTAGCTCAGGTCTTTCAAGCATTAAGAATAGAAGTGAACAATGAATTGGAAGCACTGAAAAAAATGTTGATGCAGAGCCAAGAGGTATTAGTAAAAGGAGGAAGGTTGGTAGTTATTTCTTACCACTCTTTGGAAGATAGGTTGGTTAAAAATTTTATGAAAAAGGGAAAGTTTGAAGGAGAGCTTGATAAGGATATATATGGGAATATAAATTCACCATTTGAATTGATCAGTAGAAAACCAATAGTGCCCGATGAGCAGGAAATAATTGAAAACAATAGGGCTCGAAGTGCTAAATTAAGAATAGCTCAAAAAATAGTATGAGTAAAAACGAATTTAAAGTAAAAGAAGTGGAAGCTGAAATTGAGGAGATAAACGAACCTTCGATTGATTCGGAACCAACCGTAAGGAAACAAAGAAGCAAGGCTGGTAGAACATTCCTTGATTTGGTAAATGGGAACTTTCTCACGAAAGATTTTACACTTCAGCAATTGCCTTTTGTTTTTTTTCTGACGCTAATGGCTATTCTTTACATATCAAATACATACTATGCTGAAAAAACGGTGAGAAGAATTAACAATGTAACAAACGAATTAAAAGAATTGAGATCAGAATACATTACTACTAAATCAGATTTGATGTTTATCAGCAAGCAATCAGAGGTTGCAAAGGCTGCTTTAAATTATGGGATTAAAGAATCCGTTGTTCCACCAAAAAAAATCGTAATAGGTAACTAACACTATGGCATTAGACGCACGCAAAGACATACTGTGGAGAATTTACTTGTTGTATGTCTTTATCTGCATCTTCGGCTTTGCCATTGTTTTTCGTATTGTTAAGCTTCAATTTGTGGAGGGTGATATGTGGAAAGAAAAATCAAAATCGCTCACTACTTCTTATGTTAATATAGATGCTTCGCGAGGAAGTGTTTATTCCAGTGATGGTAGTTTGCTTGCTACATCGGTTCCTATTTATGAAATCCGTATGGATGTAAATGCCGACCCATTAACGGATAAGGTATTTAATGATAATATCGATTCGCTCTCTATTTGTTTGGCCAATATGTTTAAGGATAAATCGGCTAATCAATATAAAATACAAATAAAAAAAGCGCGAAAAAATGGGGAGCGTTATCATTTTATTAGAGACAATGTCCGCTACTCCGATTTAAAAGCAATGAGAAAGTTCCCGATGTTTCGATTGGGAAAATACAAAGGAGGTTTAATTTATGTACAAAAGAGTAGGAGGGAATTACCTTTTCGTGACTTAGCTGCACGTACCATTGGATATGTTCGAGAGGATGTTCAACCTGTTGGAATTGAAGGGTCCTACAACAATCAGTTAACAGGTGTAAGTGGAAAGCGACTTATGCAAAAAATTGCAGGAGGTGTGTGGATGCCTATTAGTAATGATATTGATGTGGAGCCCGAAGATGGTTGTGATATCATTACAACAATTGATGTAAATATTCAAGATGTAGCCGAACACGCTCTAATGGCACAGTTAATGAAAAATGATGCGGGCTACGGATGTGTTATTTTAATGGAGGTAAAAACAGGACAAATAAAGGCCATTGCGAACCTCTCCAGAAAGGATACGAATGTGTATAAGGAAAATTATAATTACGCAATTGGTTCTTCCATAGAGCCGGGCTCTACTTTTAAATTGGCTTCCTATATAGCTGCAATTGAGGATGGTTTTATTGACATTGACGATACTGTTGATATTGAAAATGGTACACACAAATTTTTGGATTTAGTAATTAAAGATTCACACGAACCCGCTAAAAGAAAAATCAGTATTAAGCAGGCATTTGAGCAATCGTCAAATGTTGCAGTAGCAAAGATAATTTACAAATATTACTCAAAGGACCCGCAGAAATTTATTGATAGACTTTATAGTATGAATTTAAATACTCCTTTAGGACTTGAGATAAGTGGGGAAGGAGTTCCTAAGATTAAAAAAACTTCTGATAAAGATTGGTACGGAACAACTTTACCTTCAATGTCGAGAGGTTACGAATTGTTAATGACCCCTTTACAAATACTTACCTTTTACAATGCTGTAGCCAATGGTGGAAAAATGGTAAAGCCCATTTTTGTGAATGAAGTAAGAAAGAATGGAAAGGCTCTGAAAAAATATGGAACACAAGTTATTAACCCATCCATTTGTTCGGAACAAACCATTGAGAAGGCAAAAAAAATGATGGAGGGAGTGGTTGAAAATGGAACGGCAAAAAACTTAAAAGCAGCAAGCTATAAAATAGCAGGAAAAACAGGAACAGCTCAAATAGCGGTTGGTGGTAAATATAAAAATGGAGGTTCGAAAGTTGTTTACAATGCATCTTTTGTTGGTTATTTTCCGGCTGAAAACCCCAGGTATTCCTGTATGGTATTAGTAAGTGCTCCTTCAAACGGAGTGTTTTATGGCAATGTTGTGGCAGGTCCAATTTTCAAAGAAATAGCCGATAAAGTTTATTCTACCAGTTTAGATATGCATAAATCCATAGAACCGGATACAAGCTATAAAGGAGTAAGAACACCTTTTGTAAAAAATGGTAACCGACAAGATATTGAATCGTTGGCGAGTATTTTAGGTGTGAATACAACCACTAATTATACAGTAAATTCAGAATGGATAATTACCAATCCGGATAAAAGTAATGTGACTCTTACTTCTAATAAAATAAGTGAAAAGAAGATTCCTAACGTAATAGGAATGGGTTTAAAGGATGCTATTTATATACTTGAAAACATTGGAGTAAGAGTGAAAGTAATTGGTAGCGGCAAGATTATAAAGCAATCAATTGCTGTAGGAAAACCTATAAATAAAGGAACAGAAATATTATTGGAATTAGCATAATGAAATTATTACGCGACATATTATATAAAACAAGTATTGAAAATGTAATTGGCAGCACCAATGTTGCTATCGATTCCATCTGTTTTGATTCTCGTAAAGTAGATAAGTTTACTTTGTTTGTTGCAACTCGAGGAACTTCTGTAGATGGACATAATTTTATTGAACAATCGATAAAATCAGGAGCGGTTGCAATTGTTTGTGAAGTGTTACCGGAACTGTTGAATGAGAAAATTACCTATGTGCAAGTAAAGGATACAAGTCTTGCACTTGGAATAATGGCAGCAAATTTTTATGATAATCCATCTGAAAAAATAAAGTTGGTAGGCATAACGGGTACGAATGGAAAAACCACCACAGTTACTTTGTTGTACAATTTATTTAAGTCGCTCGGATATAAAGTGGGTTTACTTTCGACTGTAAGGAATTTAATTAATGGTGAAGAAGTACCCGCTACGCATACTACTCCCGATGCTATTTCCTTGAATGCTTTGCTTGAAAAAATGGTAGAAGCTTCTTGCACTTTTTGTTTTATGGAAGTAAGTTCTCACGCGGTAGTACAAAATAGAATTGCAGGAATTCACTTTACTGGAGCTGCATTTACCAATATAACGCACGACCATTTAGATTATCATAAAACATTCGACAACTACCTAGCTGCAAAAAAGGAATTTTTTGACAAGTTGAGCAGTAGTGCTTTTGCAATAGTAAATAAAGACGATAGGAATGGAGAGTTGATGCTGCAAAATACACGTGCGGTTCGTAAAACATATGCATTAAAAACAACGGCAGATTTTAAATGCAAAATAATGGAGAGTCAACTCTCAGGAATGCTACTAAACATTGATGGACAGGAGCTTTGGATAAAATTAATTGGAGCATTTAATGCTTATAATGTTACACTGGCCTATGCCGTTGCAAGTATGCTCAGAGAAGATAAAACAAATATTCTTACAGCATTGAGTAATTTAAATTCTGTTGAAGGTAGATTTGAATATATACGCTCTGTCAATGGTATCATAGGAATAGTTGATTATGCGCATACTCCCGATGCATTAAGCAATGTTCTGAAAACAATTAAGGATATAAGAACAGGAAACGAACAAGTAATAAGTTTAGTTGGTTGCGGTGGTGATCGCGATCCGTTTAAACGCCCAATAATGGCTCAAATTGCTTGTGAGCAAAGTGACAGAGTAATTCTTACTTCCGATAATCCCCGCAGTGAAAATCCGGAAGAAATAATTACCCAAATGAAGCAAGGGATAGATGGAGTTTATTTTAAAAAGGTATTAAGTATTACCGATAGAAAAGAAGCGATTAAAACAGCTTGTTCTTTAGCAAAGCCGGGTGATATAATATTAATAGCCGGAAAAGGACACGAAAAATACCAAGAAATCAAAGGGGTTAAATACCCTTTTGATGATTTGGAAGAATTGAAAAAAACGTTTGAATTAATGTTTAAATAACAAAATATGTTTTACTATTTATTCGACTATTTAGATAAGTACATTAATTTCCCGGGTGCCGGAGTATTTAGGTATATATCGTTCCGTACGGCTTTGGCTATAATTGTGTCCTTGCTTATTTCGCTTGTATTTGGAAAAAGAATAATCAATTACATCCGCAAAAAGCAAATTGGTGAAACTGTTAGAGATTTAGGCTTAGATGGACAAATACAAAAACAAGGAACCCCTACAATGGGTGGACTTATTATACTAGCTTCTATTATTATTCCAACCTTGCTGTTTGCTAAAATACACAATGTATATATCATACTTATGTTGGTTTCTACCATTTGGCTTGGCACTATTGGGTTTATTGATGATTATATAAAAGTGTTCAAGAAAAACAAAGAGGGTTTAAAAGGGAAATTTAAAGTAATTGGTCAAGTAGGATTGGGTTTAATTGTTGGCGTTACGCTTTATTTTAATGACCACGTTGTGATAAAAGAAAAAATCTACAATTCTCAAGAAGTTGCATTGGAGAATGAAATTTTTGAAGAGGATGTTAATTCAAACAATTTACCACACTACTCGAAAGACCAAACCAAATCATTAAAGACAACCATTCCTTTTGTTAAAAATAATGAATTTGATTATGCAACTATTTTGAAATTTATTGGCGATGGATATGAGAAGTGGGCTTGGTTAATTTACATTCCAATTGTGATTTTTATTATTACTGCGGTCTCGAATGGGGCGAATATTACCGATGGGATAGATGGGCTAGCTGCAGGTACCTCAGCAATTATTGGAGTAACGTTGGCTGTGTTCGCTTACGTTTCCGGTAACACTGTTTTTGCTAATTATTTAAATATTTTATACATCCCCAATTCGGGTGAGCTGGTAATTTTCATCGGAGCCTTTATCGGAGCTTGTGTTGGTTTTATGTGGTACAATTCATTTCCTGCTCAAATATTTATGGGCGATACAGGAAGTCTGGCCTTAGGAGGCATTATAGCAGTATTTGCTTTGGCAATTCGCAAAGAATTATTGATACCGATTTTGTGCGGAATATTTCTAATTGAAAATTTATCGGTAATGATGCAAGTTGCTTATTTCAAGCGGATGAAACAGAAACACGGAATAGAGTATGCTCGGGAACACAGATTGTTTAAAATGGCTCCATTGCACCATCACTATCAAAAAATGGGTTTTCACGAATCTAAAATAGTAACACGCTTTTGGATTATAGGTGTTATGCTTGCCATATTAACTTTTGTAACCTTAAAACTTCGCTAGAATTTATATGGAAAGATTAGTTGTACTAGGCGGAGCAGAAAGTGGGATAGGGGCAGCTGTGCTTGCGCAGAAAAAAGGTTTTGATGTATTTGTATCTGATAAAGGGAAGATAAAAGAGGAATATAAGTCGATGCTTAAATTGAATAAAATAAAATTTGAGGAGGAGAAGCATACTGAGGAACTTATTTTAAATGCTGATGAAATAGTGAAGAGTCCGGGTATTCCCGATAAGTCTCTAATTATTAAGGAAGCTTTAAAAAGGGAAATTCCAGTTGTTTCAGAAATTGAATTTGCTTCGAGGTATACGGATGCTAAAATAATAGGTATTACGGGTACAAATGGAAAAACAACAGCAACTTCATTGACTTACCATATACTTAAAAATGCAGGTTTAAATGTTGGATTGGGAGGAAATATCGGAAAGAGTTTTGCGCTGCAAGTTGCAGAAAATAACTATGATTATTATGTATTGGAATTGAGCAGTTTTCAATTGGACGGAATGTTTAAAGCACGGTTGAACATTGCAGTATTGCTCAATATTACTCCCGACCACTTGGATCGTTATGAGTATGAATTTGAAAATTATATACGTTCAAAATTCCGCATCGCACAAAATCAAACAAGCAATGATGTATTTATTTATTGTAAGGATGATGAGATTACCAACAAGTATATCAACCTAAATATAAGTGAGGCTAAACTTATTCCTTTTTCAATAAAAGAAACTGTTGAAGAAGGTGCATTCCTTGAAAATGAAAGTGAATTAATAATTAATATAAACAATAACCCCTTTTCTATGTCAATACACGACTTAGCCTTACAAGGCAAGCATAACATTTACAATTCAATGGCAGCAGGTATTGCAGCCAAAGTGCTTGAAATCAGAAAAGACATCATTCGTGATAGTTTATCGGACTTTGAAAACATTGAACACCGTTTGGAATTTGTAACCAAGGTTCACGGAATTGATTTTATCAATGACTCAAAAGCTACTAACGTTAATTCAACTTGGTATGCCTTGGAAAGTATGAACAGCCCTGTGGTATGGATAGTTGGAGGTGTCGACAAAGGCAACGATTACAATATGCTAAAGGATTTAGTGAAAGAGAAAGTAAAAGCAATTATTTGCTTAGGGACAGAGAATGAAAAAATTCACAAAGCTTTTTCGAGTATTGTTCCTTCTATCGTAGATGCTAATTCTGCCGATGAGGCAGTTAAGCGCGCATATCAATTATCAAAGAATGGAGATGTTGTTTTATTGTCTCCTGCTTGTGCAAGTTTTGATATGTTTGAAAATTTTGAAGATCGTGGCCGACAATTTAAAAAAGCAGTACGCTCACTATAAACAATATATTAATCTAAAAATAGCAAAATGGAAAATACAAATAAATTAAAATCTACTTCAGTAAAAGAAGAAAGTAAAATGCTACAAATAAGAAGAGAGCTTGTTAGAGAGTCTCTTTCGGATAATTCAAATGTGGAACACCGTTTGGAACTGGTAGCTGAAAAAAATGGAATTTCTTACATCAATGATTCCAAATCATCTGATGTTGATTCCACTTGGTTTGCACTTGAAAAAATGACGAAGCCAATTGTTTGGATTGTGGGTGGTGTAGATAAAGGGAATGATTATTCTTTGCTGCTTGATCTCGTAAAAGACAGAGTAAAGGCAATTGTGTGTTTAGGTAAAGAGAACAACAAACTCTTCTCGGCTTTTCAATTTGAAGTTCCAATGATGATTATTGATGCGGACTCAATGGCAGAAGCTGTTCAGTTTTCAAATGTTGTTGCAAAAACAGGTGATGTAGTGTTATTATCTCCTGCTTGTGCAAGTTATGAGATGTTTGAAAGTTATGAAGACAGAGGTGAGCAGTTTCGCATTGCAGTACAATCAATAAAATAAGTAAGAATAGGTGGTAAGTATAATCAACAAATTAAGGGGTGATAAAGTAATATGGCTGGTGGTTTTCATTATGTCTATTATTTCTTTGCTTGTTGTTTATAGCTCATCGGGTGCGCTTGCATATAAATACAAAGGTGGTAATACCGAGTATTTTTTATTCAAACACGGTTCCATTTTATTGATGGGATTGGTGCTGATGTATTTTATTCATAAAACAAAATATACATACTACTCGCGTATTTCTCAAATTGCCATTTTTATTGCAATTCCACTTTTGTTGTATACTTTGCTAAAAGGTGTTAGTGCAGGAGAGGCAAACCGTTGGTTATCGATTCCAGGAACGGCACTTACTTTTCAAACTTCCGATTTTGCAAAGTTGGCTCTTATTGTGTATGTAGCAAGGGTGCTCTCAATTAAACAGGACCAAATAAAAGATTTTAAGACTGCATTTTTGCCTATTGTTATTCCAATAGCACTTATCTGCGGACTTATTTTACCTGCCAATTTTTCAACATCGGCTTTGCTTTTCGCGACTTGTTTTGTACTGATGTTTATTGGAAGAATCAATATTAAACACCTTTTATCACTTTTGGCAATTGGGGTATTGGCCATTGCATTTATTGTGCTTCTCATATTTAATTTCCCAAATGCAATTCCTCGTGGAGCAACTTGGAAAGCGCGAATCGAAAATTTTACTAGCGGAGATAGTGAAACAAATTTTCAAGCAGAGCAAGCAAAAATAGCAATTGCTACAGGTGGTGTTACAGGAAAAGGTCCGGGAAAAAGTACTCAACGAAACTTTCTACCGCAAGCATCGTCTGATTTTATTTATGCCATAATGATTGAGGAAGGAGGAATGATATTGGGTGTGCTTGTTGTCTTTCTTTACATCATTATTTTGTTTAGGGGTATTCGTATTGCAAATAAAAGTGAAAAAACATTTGGTAGCTTGTTAGCCATAGGACTCACATTTAGTTTAGTATTTCAAGCCATGATAAATATGGCTGTTGCCACAAATTTGTTTCCTGTAACAGGTCAGCCTTTGCCGCTTATTAGTATGGGAGGAACATCCATTTGGTTTACAAGTATTTCTATAGGAATAATTTTGAGTGTTAGTCGTGAAACTGAGCAAGAAAAGGAAGGAGGCGAAATTGAGACCGCTTAAAGTAATAATTAGTGGAGGTGGAACCGGAGGGCATATATTTCCTGCTATTGCCATTGCAAATGCATTAAAAGTATTGCGTCCGAATACGGAATTTTTATTTGTAGGCGCAGAAGGTAGAATGGAAATGGAAAAAGTTCCTGCTGCAGGATATAATATTGTGGGGCTTTGGATAAGTGGTTTACAAAGGAAGTTGACAATTTCGAATTTGATGTTTCCATTCAAAGTTATTTCAAGTTTGATTAAAGCTAGAAAAATTATTAAATATTTTAACCCTGATGTTGCCATTGGTACAGGAGGCTATGCAAGCGGACCTACTTTGCAGGTAGCTGCAGGAAAAGGAATTCCCACACTTATTCAGGAGCAAAATTCATATCCGGGTATTACAAATAAGATACTTTCAAAAAAGGCAAATAAAATTTGTGTAGCCTATAATGGTATGGAGAAGTATTTTCCAAAGGAAAAAATTATACTCACCGGAAATCCGGTAAGACAAGATATTTTGGAGATAGAAGGAAAGAGAGAAAAAGCAATAGTGCATTTTCGATTGGATGCAAGAAAGAAAACAATTTTGGTAATTGGTGGAAGCTTAGGAGCAAAAACAATCAATGAAAGTATTGTAACGTGTATCGATACTTTTCAAAAAAACAATATTCAACTACTTTGGCAAACAGGGAAATTATTTTATCCTCAAGCACAACATTCTGTGGCAGATTATTCCGATAAAGGAATTAAGGCATTTGATTTTATTTCAACAATGGACTTGGCTTATGCAGCTGCCGATATGGTAATTTCGCGTGCCGGAGCCAGTTCGGTTTCGGAATTATGTTTGGTACAAAAGCCTTGCATTCTTATCCCTTCGCCAAATGTAGCCGAAGACCATCAAACAAAAAATGCGATGGCACTTGTAAATAGCAATGCAGCAATACTTATAAAGGATAGTGAGGCGAAGGACAAATTGTGTTCAACAGCAATTGAACTTATCAATAATGAGTCGCAATGTAAAATGTTGGGCGATAACATTGCAAAACTTGCTTTTAAAGAATCGGCAGCGGTTATTGCAAATGAAATTTTAAAATTGGTGGAACAAAAATGAAGCTCGAAAATATAAACAGTATTTATTTTTTGGGTATCGGAGGTATCGGTATGAGTGCCCTTGCAAGGTACTTTAATGCAATGGGGAAAAGTGTAAGCGGTTATGATAAAACACCAACCAAGCTAACCGATGAATTAATTGCCGAAGGAATTAACATACATTTTGAAGACAATATTAATTTACTTCCTGAAATTTTTAAAGACTTGAATCCCGAATCAAAGTCTAATCATTTAATAGTTTTTACACCTGCTGTTCCTAAAGACCATAGCGAGTATGTGTTTTTTAATTTAAACGGGTTTAACATTAAAAAGCGGTCCGAGGTTCTCGGATTAATTACAGAACAATCACATACTATCGCTGTGGCAGGAACGCACGGAAAAACTACAACATCCTCTTTGATTGCACATCTCTTAAAAGCTGCCAATCTTGATTGTTCAGCATTTTTGGGAGGCATTACGCAAAACTACAATACCAATTTACTATTGGGTGAGAGTTTAAAAGCACAGCCTTCTACATCCAATCCTGATTATTTAAAACAACACCTCATTGTTGTAGAGGCCGATGAATACGATCGTTCATTTTTAACATTACACCCCGAAATAGCTGTTATTACTTCTGTTGATGCTGACCATTTGGATATATACGGAGATAAAAAATTTATGGAAGAGTCTTATTCTCTTTTCGCGCGACAAGTTAAATCAAGCTTGATAGTAAAAAAGAGTATTGAGAAAAATATTGAAACCGGGAAGAAACCGATTACCTATTCTGTGAATGATACTTCTGCCGATTATTATGCAAGCAACATTACAATTCAGGCCGGAGAATACCATTATGATGTACATACTCCAAATGGTATTTTTAAAAATTTCATTTTAGGACTTCCTGGATTGCACAATGTTGAGAACTCTGTTTCAGCCGTTGCTGTTGGCTGTTTACTGAACATAAAGGAAGAGGACATAAGAAAGGCTTTGCTAACTTTTAAGGGAGTTAAAAGGAGATTCGATTACCAAATTAAAACGTCTAATCTTGTTTTCATAGATGATTATGCACATCATCCCGAAGAGCTAAAAGCCTGTATCAATTCAGTAAAGGAAATGTATCCCAATAAAAAGGTAACCGGAATTTTCCAGCCTCACTTATATTCCAGGACACGCGACTTTGCTGATGATTT
This sequence comes from uncultured Bacteroidota bacterium, assembly GCA_903840505.1. GTDB lineage: Bacteria > Bacteroidota > Bacteroidia > UBA4408 > UBA4408 > CAIMGI01. The sequence goes on along the minus strand of CAIMGI010000014.1, from coordinate 13,890 downwards.
TGCAAAAAGTCTTGATTTGTTGGATGAAACAATATTGATGGAAATTTATCCGGCAAGAGAATTACCCATTGAAGGGGTGAGTTCTCAAATGTTGCTCGATAAAATGAAATCGAAGCATAAAATTATTTCTCAAAAAACAGAACTTGTTGAGGAAGTATGTAATCGTGAATTGCAAGTATTACTTACACTAGGAGCAGGTGATATAGATACATTTGTTGAACCCATCAGAAAAAAATTGATAGCTCAATGAAGAAGATTATCCGCATAGCAGGTTGGGTTTTGTTGAGTGTTTTACTTATTGTAGTGCTTGGTTTTGTAAAAAAGCAGCACGACAGAATGCCTTGCAGTAAAGTGGATATAGTGATTGAAGAAAATGAAGATGCCAACTTTATTAACCGTATCGATATTCTTCAAACAGCCTATGATAAAGGCGATTCATTGATTGGTCAACCGCTTGAATCAATCGATATTAAAAAACTTGAAATGGCCTATCTTCAAAATCCATCCATTGAAAAAGCACAAGTTTCGGAAAGCATTGACGGTGAAATTAAGATATATGTGAAGCAAAGAACCCCAATTTTGAGAGTAATTAACTACAAAAATGATAGCTATTATATTGACCTGGAAGGGAAGTTGATGCCACTGTCAGAGTCATATACAGCAAGGGTTCCGATAGCAACCGGTCTCATCACTGAGTCGTATGCAAATACCTACTCGCTTGACCTCCTCAGCAGAGATATTAACGACACCCTGTTGACAAAATTCATCATAGATGACCTTTATTTACTTGCTAAATATATTAATGAAAGCGAATTTTGGAAAGCGCAAATAGAACAGATTTATATTAACGCAGATAGAGAAATAGAATTAATACCTGTATTTGGAAATCACCGTATACTGCTTGGTGATGCAACGGATTTAAGGGATAAGTTTAATAAACTCTTGGTGTTTTATAAGGAAGGTCTTAATAAAACAGGATGGAACGTTTATACAAAAATAAACCTAAAATATAAAAATCAAGTAGTTTGTACCAAAGCACAGCAATAAGAATAAGATGAAGTCAGATGAAATAGTTGTAGGTTTAGATATTGGAACTACCAAAATTGTTGCGATGGTTGGTCGCAAAAACGAATTTGGTAAAATAGAGATATTGGGTTTAGGAAAAACCGATTCTCTTGGTGTTGTGCGTGGTGTTGTATCAAATATTGAAAAAACAGTTCAGTCTATTCGACTTGCGGTGGAGGAGGCAGAAAGCAAGGCGGGTGTAAATATTAAAGTGGTAAATGTGGGTATTGCAGGTCAGCATATACGCAGTTTACAACACAGAGGCATACACACACGCAATAGTTTAGAGGAAGAGATTAGTCAAAAGGATATTGATCAACTCATCGACAATATGTACAAGTTGGTGATGAATCCTGGAGAAGAAATTATTCACGTACTCCCACAAGAGTATATTGTCGACAATGAAGTGGGGATTAAGGATCCGATTGGAATGTCAGGAATTAGGTTGGAAGCCAACTTTCATATCATTACCGGACAAATTGCCGCGATTAATAATTTGATTAAGTGTGTTCGAAAGGCGGGACTGGAAGTTGCAGGACTTACACTTGAACCACTTGCTTCTGCCGATGCAGTGCTTAGCTCAGAGGAGAAAGAGGCAGGTGTTGCATTGGTTGATATTGGTGGCGGAACAACGGATGTGGCAATTTTCTACGATAAAATTATCCGTCACACTGCAGTAATTCCTTTTGGTGGAAATGTGATTACGGAAGATATTAAGGAGGGTTGCACCATTATCAAAACGCAAGCTGAATTATTGAAAATAAAATTTGGCTCAGCCTTGGCAAGTCTAAACCAAGAAAATGAAATTGTTTCAATTCCCGGTTTACGTGGACGTGAGCCCAAAGAAATATCTGTGAAGAACCTTGCTCACATTATTGAGGCAAGAATGGAGGAAATTATCGAGCACGTTTATTACGAAATAAAAAGTTCGGGTTTTGAGAAAAAGTTAATTGCGGGAATTGTTGTAACAGGAGGTGGGGCTCAATTGAAACACGTTACACAACTTATAGAATACATTACCGGAATGGATACACGTATCGGGTATCCGAATGAGCATCTTACCAAAGGTGTTGAAGATGTTACAAGCCCGATGTATGCAACAGGTGTTGGATTGGTATTGCGTTCATTCGAACAAACGAAAAGCAAAAAGGTAGAGACTGCAAATGCAGGTACTTCCTTTTTAGAAGAACCCGATAGCAAAGAAGAAAATAAAGGCGAGATAAAAGGACACAGCGAGAAAAAAATAGGCAGTTGGTTTGACAATTTGCTTCGCAAAAGCGAAGATTGGTTCAAGGAAGACCCTCAATGAGAATAGAAAAATTAAACATATTATAAATAACAATTAAAATAAATACAAAATGATGAAATTCGATTTACCAACAGACCAATCTTCCATAATTAAAGTAATTGGTGTGGGCGGTGGCGGAAGCAATGCCGTTAACCATATGTATCGTCAAGGTATTAATGGAGTTGACTTTATTGTTTGTAACACCGACAAGCAAGCACTCGACATTAGTCCCGTTCCTTATAAAATAGCATTGGGGACAACTTTAACAGAAGGTCGTGGTGCCGGTTCAATGCCCGAAGTTGGTAAAAATGCAGCCATCGAAAATATTGAAGAGTTAAGATCCATATTGGGCAACAGTACTAAAATGGTATTTATTACTGCAGGTATGGGTGGTGGTACCGGAACAGGTGCGGCACCGGTAATTGCAAGTGTTGCCAAAGATATGGGAATACTTACCGTAGGTATTGTAACAGTTCCTTTTGGATTTGAAGGTAAAAAAAGAAGACAACAAGCCGAGCAAGGTTTGGAGGAATTAAAAAAGCACGTTGATACGTTGCTTATTATCAGCAACGATAAATTAAGAGAGATATACGGTAATTTAAAATTGACAGAAGCATTTGGTCATGCTGATGATATTTTAACAACTGCAGCAAAAGGAATTGCTGACATCATTACTACAACATTGCACATCAATACCGACTTTGCAGATATTCAAACGGTAATGAAAGATAGCGGAGTTGCCATTATGGGTTCGTCTTGGGCAACCGGTGAAAATCGTGCTATTAAAGCTGTTGAACAAGCACTGTCATCACCATTATTAAACGATAGCAATATTTCAGGTGCACGTTATGTATTGTTAAACATTACTTGTGGCTCGGAAGAGATTACGATGGATGAGTTAGGAGAGATTACAGATTATATACAAGAAGCTGCAGGACAAACTGCCGAGCTAATAAAAGGTTACGGTATTGACGATAGCTTGGGCGATAAAGTAAGTGTTACCATTATTGCAACAGGCTTTACCAGCAAAGCAGATTTGGGTTACCAAGCTGCGAACAAGCAAAAGGAAGTAGTGCGACACGTGCTAACCAATGATGTTGCTCCTGTAGTTACTCCAATCGCAGAACAAATAGTTGAGCCGGTAGCGGCAATCGTTACTCCTGTTGTTAGTCCATTAGTGGAAGAGCCTCAATTGAAAATTGAAGCGGCTCAAACTCCAAGTGAAATTATCAATGAAGTAAAGAATGATGTTGTTTCAAATATACAAGAAGAACCTTATTTGAAATCATCGGTGGAAGTAAGCAACAGTGTTGAATTGGAAATAACTTCAAGCATTGTTGAACCGCAAACAAATTCTTATGTGAGTTCTACTGAAATGACTTCATCGATTGTAAATACGCTCGATAATGAAGTGAAGAATGATTCAACAAATGAAGAGATAACACTGAAAACCTTTTCGGCTGAAGAGCAACAGAAAAAGGCAAATGAGCGTATTGCTAAGTTGAAACAAATTAGCTTTAAAATTAAAACGCCACAAGGTTTGTCGGATATGGAAAGTGAGCCTGCTTATGTGAGAAGAAATGTAAATTTATCTTCTGTACCTCATTCAAGCGAGTCGAACATATCTCGTTATACCTTAACGGATGGTGATGATAACAAAGCAGAGATTAAACCAAACAATTCGTTTTTACACGATAACGTAGATTAAATTTAGTTTATAAAGGTTAGGGCGAGGCGGGTTTTACACTCGCCTCGCTTTTTTTTGTAATATTGTATTGTAAATAAAAACAACAAAATTAAAGTTTGTAAGCTATGACACTCGAAGAAAAAATAAATGCAGATATAAAATCAGCAATGCTTGCCAGAGAAGCACAAAAGTTAGAAGCACTTAGAGCCATAAAATCGGCAGTGCTATTACTGAAAACATCACCCGAAGGATTAACCGAAGAGTCGGGTGTGAAGGCAATGCAAAAAATGGTAAAGCAACGCAAAGAAACTGCTGAAATATATACATCACAAGGACGTCCTGAACTTGCTGAAGTAGAACTCGCTCAAGCTTCCATCATTGAAGCCTATTTGCCGAAACAAATGGGTGAGGATGAAATTAAAGCGGCTATTCAAGCAATTATTTCTTCTGTTGGAGCATCTTCCCCTGCCGATATGGGAAAAGTAATGGGAGTTGCTACAAAGCAATTAGCCGGAAAGGCAGATGGCAAAATTATTTCTCAGGTAGTAAAGGACTTGTTGAGTAAATAACATTTTACAAACTCAAATAGGGTTGCAATCCGTGCAATCCTCCTTCTCTTCCAAAACCACTTTCTTTGTATCCACCAAAGGGTGATGTAGGGTCGAACTTATTATAGGTATTTGCCCACACAACACCTGCGCGTAATTTACTTGTCATATTAAAAATGCGAGAACCCTTGTCTGTCCAGACACCTGCCGACAAGCCATAAGGGATATTGTTTGCTTTTTCAATGACTTCTTCTACCGTTCTAAAAGTTTGAATGGTTAACACCGGTCCGAATATTTCTTCCTGCACAACTCTGTGCGATTGTGATGTATTTAAAAATAGGGTAGGCTTACAGAAATATCCTTTTTTAGGTAAGTTACAAGATGATTGATAAAAATCGGCACCTTCTTTTTTACCAATCGAAATGTATTTTTGAATGGTCTCTAATTGTTGTTTTGAATTGATGGCACCTATGTCGGTATTCTTATCCATTGGGTCACCAACAATAAGTGTTTCCATTCTGTCTTTCAATTTTTGTATCACCGTTTCAGCAACATTTTCTTGAATAAACAAACGTGAGCCCGCACAACAAACGTGACCCTGGTTAAAGAAAATTCCATTCACAATTCCTTCTACTGCCTGGTCGAGTGGAGCATCGTCAAAAATAATATTGGCAGCTTTTCCTCCCAATTCAAGTGTTAACTTTTTATTTGTGTTGGCAAGTGAATGTTGTATCAATTTACCTACATCGGTTGATCCAGTAAATGCAATTTTATTTATGTCCTTGTGGTTTACTATGGCAGCACCTGTTTTTCCGCCACCTGTAACTATGTTCACCACACCGGGAGGTAATCCGCTGTCGGCAATTATTTCAGCTAATTTCAATGCAGTTAAAGAAGTTGTTTCTGCGGGTTTTAAAACTACTGTATTTCCGGTTGCCAGGGCAGGAGCAATTTTCCAGGCAGCCATCAATAAGGGAAAGTTCCAAGGGATTATTTGTCCTGCAACACCCAAGGGTTTTGGATTTCTATTTGGAAAAGCATAAGCCAGTTTGTCGGCCCAACCTGCATAATAAAAGAAATAATTAGCAGCTAAAGGGATATCAATGTCACGACTTTCACGAATAGGCTTACCACCATCCAATGTTTCAATTACTGCAAATTCACGCGCACGCTCTTGAATCATTCTGGCAATCCTGAAAATATATTTCCCTCTTTCGGCAGCAGGCATTTTGCTCCAAACATTTTCATAACTGTTACGTGCAGCTTTAACAGCCTTGTTTACATCTGTTTCATCTGCCTCCGCAATCTCCGCTAATTTTTGTTCTGTAGCAGGGTTAATGGTATCAAAATACTTGCCTTTTGTTGGTTTTACGAATTTTCCATCAATGAAAAGTTCGTACTTTTTTTTGAGTTGTATATGATCGGCATTTTCGGGAGAAGGCTCATAGCCCCATCCGCTGCTAAAATCAAGACATGGTTGTTTTTTGCTCATAGTATTAGTCTTTTGAAAAATATTCAGATCCTTGGTAAACACCGGTAGCTTCTTTAGCAAGTTGCATTAAAATATCGTTGGCCAAACTGCTTGCACCAAAACGAAACCAATGATTGTTTAACCAAGCATTTCCCAATGTTTCTTTTACCATTACCAAATAATGCAATGCCAGTTTTGCGGTTGAAATACCTCCTGCAGGCTTCATTCCAACCATAATGCCTGTTTTGTAATAATAGTCGCGAATGGCTTCCAGCATTACCAAACTAACCGGCATTGTAGCAGCCGGAGAAATTTTCCCCGTAGAGGTTTTAATAAAATCGGCACCCGCATACATTGCAATATCGCTTGCTCTGCGCACATTATCCAATGTTGATAATTCACCTGTTTCAAAAATTACTTTCAAGCGTGCTTTGCCACAAGCCTCTTTAATAGCAGCTATTTCATCAAAAACAAAATTGTAATTTCCTTTTAAAAACTCTCCACGTGAAATTACCATATCAATTTCATCGGCACCGTTTTCAACAGCAAAGGTGGTATCCAGTAATTTTACTTTTCGGGTTGACTGTCCACTTGGGAATGCGGTAGAAACAGAGGCTACTTTAACATCTGAATCTTTTAATGCTTGTTTTGCAGTACGCACCATTGTTGGGTATACACACACTGCGGCAACGTTTGGCAAACCGGGCAACACATCGTGTAAATGCATTGCTTTGTAACACATTTGTTTAACTTTTCCTTCTGTATCTTTTCCTTCTAGGGTGGTAAGGTCAATCATATTCAAGGCCATTTTTAAGCCTTGCACCTTACTCGCTTTTTTAATGCTGCGTGCAGTAAAACGCGCTACACGTTCCTCAACACCCACTTGATCAATGGCAGGGCTTTTACTAAAATCGGGAATAGAAATTGCGCTTTTCATTAAGATTCAAATATAAGCATTTTCAAAACGAACTATTATGCTTTGTTTAATCCACTAATATTAAGTGTTTAACCACTTTTGTTAAACTAATCTTTTCCGTTAATAATCTTAGTAAATTTTTCGAGATTGTTTTTTTCTATAGTCTTTTTTCCGGCTTTGCCCCCTATCTGAGCAGCACCCATCATACTCAAGGTACTTGGTCTTATATAAGCCATTAGCTCATTAGTTTTTGCATCATAAATGAATTGCATATATATAATATAGTTGGTATTTGAATTTGATACAACAGTTGGAAGTATAACAATATACCCTGTTTGTTCCTGTTGGCTCATAATTGCATTGTCAACTTCTTCTTTGGTGGCAACCTTAAATTTATATCCGTAATAAGTTCCAATTGAGGCTTCGGGAAGCTCTTTGTTAAGTAAATCTTTTCGAATCAAAAGGGTCATATCTTTTAGTTTAGGTGCATTTTCTTTTACCTGATTATCCGCTACTTCTTGTTGATTTATTTTTTCTCCATTCTTCTTTTTTCTTATTCTATAATCAAAATACGATTTAGTATTATTTATGCCAAAAACCAGACTGGCTTTGGTTGGAAAAATATCAGGTAATGGGGTACTATATATTGGGGTACTTTCAAAATCTTCGATTTGATTAACAACCATTGTTGTAAAATAATCGAAGTAATCTCTGTCCTCGCTGTCTTCTTTAATATTCCATGTCCAACTTAAGCCCTCTGCACTGGCATACCCTGAGCTAAAGGTTGATGGTCGTTGTGAGATACAATAAAGTACTGCAAATTTAGTGTTTTTTGCTTTTTTTAATGCTTGCACTTGCTTGTAGGTTTTATATTCAAAACCATTCTCTTTATAGGGCCAATATTTTTCAACTACTTCTTTCATTTCGGCATTGTATTCATCAACTGCTGCCTTATAATTATCAAGCTCAGAGTCCTTTTTTTTCTTGGTTAATTTTTTAATAACACTTTCCCTTGGCTCCTCCAATATCACAATTAATTTTCTTTTTTGGACGGCTTCTATTTCTTCTATTTTTCCCCTTCCGAATTGTGCATATGTATTAATAGCAATTATGCTGAACAAAATACCAAGGACTGATTTTTTAAATAATTTCATAGTAGATGTTATAAAGTTGATTAAGAATTATTGCTAAATATACATATTTTTTATTGAGACCTTTCGTTTACCTCTCTTATTATTCGGGTATTCTAATTCCCTTCTAAGATTCTGCCTTGAATTTAATATTGAAAACAAATCCATCCTTATTATAAAAGCGGAAAGTTCCATTAATTTGTTCCGATAGGGATTGTATCAGATCGTGCCCCAATGTTTTTGTATTAAACGCTTCAGTCATCCCTGGTCCGTTATCTCTTACTTCGAGTTCAATTTCGCCAGATTTATTTTTTAGTTTTATGTGAATTTCGAGTTTGTTGTTCCCAGGCTTGCCATATTTAAAAGAGTTGGTAAGCAGTTCGTTTAATATTAGTCCGCAAGGAATTGCTTTTGATAATTCTAAATTAACATCATCTGTTTCCAGTATAATTTCAAATTTATCGATGTCGCCAAGTGATTTGGCAATTTCAACAGTTAGGTTTTTGATGTATTCATTGAAATTTAACCTAACGAGATTATCGTTGTTAAATACCATTTGATGCACCAATGCCATAGAATATATGCGGCTTCTACATTCTTCCAAGGCATTTTGTACTTCAATGGAATCCGACATATTCTTCTTTAGGTTGAGCAAACTGGTAACAATATTCATATTGTTTTTTACCCTATGAAAAACTTCGGCCAATAAAATTTCTTTTTCTGTTAGTGTTTTACGTATCAGTTTTTCTTGACTGACAGATTCAAATACCAACACTATAGTTAAAGCTATAGTAGTTATAAAACTCAGTAGAATATTAAATAATATTAAATTGGTACTAACAGGTGTACCTGAATTTATACCTAGCATATTAAATTTAAATTCAATTACAATACTTAATATAGACAGGATACAAATAGCACTTAAAGCAATCAAATGCTTAAAGGTTTCTTTTCGCCCCAACAGTTGAACCATACTAATAATTACAGGGAAATAAAATAAAATCACATAGGAGTGAATTCCCATTTTTAGGTTTACCAGAATAAAAAAAGTGAAGCCGCAACAATAAAACCAATAGCTGGCAAGTACGTAATTTTTGATTGTATTCAAAACAATTACAAAGGGGAGTGAAAGTAAACCAAATAAGCAATAAGGAATAAAGGGGCTATTGTTAGTTATTTTAAAAAACAAAATTCCCATAATCATATTAAAGATTCCAATTAGTACTATGGAATTTAATTTTTTTGTGAGATGTATTTCCCAAGCCTGATAATTGTCTTTAATGCCGGCATTGATGAGTTTATTAAAAAAAATATTTATCCCCATCTCAATTGTAAATCATTTAAAAAGTTAACCCTGTTTTTATTGTGGGGCTAAATGTACACATTTTCAATACTAACCAAAGGTTCTTATTTTTAGATTTTTATATGATTCTAATTTTTAGTAATTTAGCTAAACTAAAGCTCCTATATGGAACAGAATTCTACTTTTCAAAATCAGTTGGAAATGGCCAAAAAAATGATTGAGCAAGGACGTGATAATGCCTCTATTGAATCTTATTTCAATCAACAAGGGCTCGATGAAAATACGGTTGTTCAAATCATAAAACAAGTAAAACGCTTGCGCAATGCGAAGTTAACAAAGCAGGGTAGTTTGCTTATACTATCAGGAGTAGTAATCTTAGGTATTGGTTTTATTAGTTGTATACTCATTCATTACAATGGAGGTTCAATAGGTTTTTCCCTATACGGTTTAACGGCTATTGGTTTAGTATTATTGGTAATTGGATTGGCAATGATTTTTCATTAAAGATAATTATCATTGTTAGTTATCGGAATCTGATTTTAGTCTTTTCACAAATTTTACTCCCTCCATCCATATTACCGACAGAAATCCCATAACAATACAAAGTAGTATTTGTGTCCCGTTTAATGTTTCAAATTCAAAAAATGCAGTTAGTGGTTTTACAAACAGCAAGAGCGAAACGATTGCCAATGTTGCGGAAATAATAAGTAAAACCAGGTTGTTTTTATACTTCAATGTTGTGAGAATAGAATAATAAAATGAACGATTAACCAGCGTTAAAAATATATTTGAAATAATTAAAACGCTAAAGCACATTGTTCGGGTTAATGCTTCATTGTATGTATTATTTACTGAGTACTGATACGTAATGAGTATTCCGGCTGTAACGGCTAATCCTTGTATAATACTTATAGATAGTTCTTTCCAATTAAAAAAAGTTGTTGTGAATGGTTTTGGAAGTTGAATCATCGTGTTTTTTTCCATTGGTTCATTTTCATAAATGATGGAGCAGGTTGGACCCATTATCAATTCTAAAAGAATAACGTGTATTGGCGAAAAAATATTCGGATAAACCCATCCCAATGCCAGGGGTATAAAAACCGAAAGAATTATCGGAATGTGAATAGAAATAATGTATTGAATGGCTTTTTTTAAGTTGGTGTAAATTTTTCTTCCCATTGCTACTGCATCCACCATTTTTGCAAGGTCATCGTCAATCAATATTAGCGAAGCCGCTTGCTTGGCAATTTCAGTTCCTTTCTTACCCATTGCAATACCGATGTGTGCAGCTTTCAAAGCAGGACCGTCATTCACACCATCTCCTGTCATTGCAACAATTTGTCCCCGCGCTTTTAGTGCATTTATTATTTTCAGTTTGGCTTCAGGAAACATTCTGGTAAAAACATTTGTATCCATCACACAATCTTGTAATTCAGTATCCTTAAGTTGCATCAATGCATCGCCTGTTATGCTTTTTTCATATCCTTTGAATCCAATTTGTTTGGCAATAGCTCCCGTTGTTTCTGCATTATCACCGGTTATGATTTTTACTAAAATTCCTGCTTTATAAAAGTTGTTTAACACCTCTTGTATATTATGCTTCGGAGGGTCGTAAAAGGCCACGAGACCTATAAATTGAAAATCAAATTCCTGTTGTGTTTTAGGAAAATCAACTCCTTTGAAATTAGAAAGGCCTACTCCCAATACTCTGTATCCGCTCTTTGCCAGTGTTTTAATGGCCTCTTTTATCTGTTGTTTTTCGGTTTCGCTAAGTTTAGAAACATTCATCAATGCTTCGGCTGCTCCTTTTGCTGCAACAATACGTTTACCTGTTTTGTCTTCAAACAAGTGTGTCATCATTGGCGGTTTACCACCCAAAGGATATTCGTGAACAAGCTTAAAATTGGGACGCTCATCTTTGCTTACAATATCCTTGTATGCTTGGTGTAACGCCACTTCCATTGGGTCGAAGGGAATAGGTTCACTTGCCCACATCGCTACTTTTATCAAATCCTTTTCATCCTCGGTTAATGCATCGGTCGGTTTCAAAAACTTTTGAGAAGTGAGTAAAAATAATTGTGCTAAACTCATTCTGTTTTCGGTAATGGTTCCTGTTTTGTCGGTACAAATAACCGTGGCACTGCCAAGGGTTTCAACGGTTTTCATTTGCTTCACCACAATACCCATTTTCATTAATCGCCAGGCACCCAGTGCCATAAAAGTTGTAAATGCTACAGGAATTTCTTCAGGCAAAATACTCATTGCCAAGGTGAGTGCCTTGAGTAAACTATCTAACACATTGTACGTTTGAAAATAGTTAATTGCCCAAACGACTATAAAAACAAGCGCACCAACTAGCACCATTTTTTTTACAAAACTGCTGATTTGTATTTCTAAGGGTGTTTTTTCTTCGGTGATGCTTTCAAGGCTTTTTCCAATTTTGCCCAATTTGCTTTCATTGCCAATGTTGGTAACGGTTGCTATTGCCAAGCCACCGGCAACACTTGTGCCCGAATAAATAAAATGATCTTCTTTTGTTTTGTCCTTAAAAACAGAAAGTGATTCACCGGTAAGTATTGATTCATTTACTGAAAAATCATTTGAATGAACTATGATGCCATCAGCAACAATGGCCGTTCCTTCTTCTACCATTAAACTGTCGCCCACCACCAGGTCTTCGCTATTTATTTCTTGTACTTCACCGTTTCGGATTACTTTGCATTTAGGTTGAGTAAAGGTTTTTAATTTTTCCAGGGCATTCCTGCTTCTGGAATCTTGGTATAAGGAGATAGCAGCAACTAGAATAATAGCAGACCCAAGAAAAATACCATCACCCATTTTTCCGCTTATAAAATAAATGGCTGAGGCTATCAATAACAAAATAACCATTGGCTCTTTTGCAAGACTTTTTATAGCATCAAAAAATCCATTTTCCTTTTTATAGTGAAGTTTATTTTGCCCATATTTTTCCCTTGCAATAATTACTTCTTCCTTGCGGAGTCCTGTTATATTGAAATTATTTGAGGGCATTTTTAAAGCTGGTTTCTTTGGCTACTATTCTTCTCGAACAGGGATTAATTATTTTATTCGAAAGGTACAGAATATTTTAGAGATGGATGATTCCTGAAAATTATCCATATAGGGGGATGCTTTTATAAAGCTAATAAGCGGAACGTTTTTGCTAATGTTTGAGTTAATGTTAACAGCTTTTTCGGCAGAGCTGTTGCAGCAAAAATAGATTTAACTACGATACGAGATTGATGTCTCAGTTGTGAAACGAAAAACCCATTTACCATTTATATTGTCAATTAAAAAGCCGTAACCTTTATAATACTTTTTACTGTCATCGTACTTAAACCAAGCTTTTATTTTGTATTTGACTTTATATTGGTCATACCAGTCCATTTTTTCAACATCAATTTCGTCAAACGCTAAGTTTTTTGTTAAAGCAGTGTCTAAGAAAGATTTTAACTGAATAAATTCCTCAACAGCGTCTTGTCGCTTGTAAACCTTTTTATTATAAGGTCTTGGAGTATCGTCAAAGTACCATAAATTAATGAATGAAGCAGTGTCGTTTGTTTTTAAATAGCCTAGGGTTTTGTCAAGAATTTGTTGAGCTTCTTTTCGGGATATTTTTTGTCCGAACGAATTAATTGTCATTGTCAAACAAATAACTGTAACAGTAATTATTTTTTTCATACTTGTTATAACGTATAATTGTCTAACTTATACTTATATATGGGATGAAGTTTTTTTATTTTTATTATTCCCTTTATTTTCTAAAAACTAAAGCTAAGCAAAAAGCATTTGTATATGCGGAATATCGTCTTCAAAATATTCTTCGCCTTGGCATACAAAACCAAAGCTTTCGTAAAACTTAATTAAGTAGCATTGTGCCGAAATACACACAGGTACTGCTCCCCATTTTTCTTTTATAAATAACATAGCTTTACGCATCAACTCTTTTCCTGCTCCTGTATTACGCACCGCAGCAATTGAAAGCACACGCCCAATGGAAACATCTGGATACGAAACTCCAGGAGGCAATATTCTGGCATAAGCCACCAATTCGTTTTTTTCGTTGCGTGCTTGTATGTGGTAGGCTTTAATGTCTTTTCCATCGGCATCCTGGTAATGGCAATTTTGCTCCATTACAAAAGTGGAAATGCGTACGGTAAAAATATCGTACAGCTCGTTTGTATTAAGTTCCTTAAAATGTTTGATGCTCCAATTCACGGGCTGCGTTTAAAATTTTTGTACCATTTATCTAGTACAAAGGTATCCATCTTTTTATATAAAAACCAAGCCGCAATTGCACCAACTGAATTGGCAATAAAGTCGTACACATCGGCACTGCGCTCCTCAAAAACAAGTCCCTGCATAATTTCCAATGCTCCTCCATATACAATAACGGTGGCGGTTGCAATAAGCAAATACAGTGTTGATTGATTGTTGGATAAATGAATGGCTTTTGCCAATAGT
>CAIMGI010000013.1 GCA_903840505.1 uncultured Bacteroidota bacterium | reverse complement strand
TATTTGACAAAGCTGTAATTGACCAAGGTTTAAACAAACGTATTGCCGAAAACATTAAAGACATTGATAAAAATGTGAACGGACTAGAAAATTCTCGTGAAGTGGTGCGTTGGGCTTACAATGAGGATACTAAAAAAGGCAGCGTATCAAAAGTATTTGAATTGGGTAACAAATATGTAATAGCTATTCTTAAGGATATAAAAGAGAAAGGTGTTTTGCCTTTGGAATCTGTTAAGCCTGCTGTTGAGTTGGAGGCTAAAAAAGGGAAAAAAGCAGAACAATATATTGCTTCATTTAAAGGTGCTATAACAGGAGCTAGTTCGCTTGAACAAATTGCTCCGAAAGTAAATACAAAAGTAGAAGCGGTAGAAAATCAAACCTTTGCTTCAAGCTCTATTCAAGGTTTAGGCAGAGAACCACAAGTGGTAGGAACTATTTTTGGTATAAAAGTAAATACCATTTCGGCACCAATCAAAGGTGAATCGGGTGTTTATGTTATTAAAGTAACCGAAGTAAAAGAGGCGAGCACGGAAATAAATTACGATGAGGCTAAAAAACAAATGCTATCGGGTATGAAAAACCGTGTTGATTATGAAATGTTTGAAGCCCTAAAAGCAAAAGCAAATATCGTTGATAATAGAGCAAAATTCCAATAATAACCCTTTATAGTTTATACAGATAGCCGGAATGTTTATACAGTCCGGCTGTTTTTTTACGTATAAAACCAAATATACTGCACAACAATGACAATTTGTCTGTTTATAGTAAATGGCAAAATTTTTGAAAATAAGCCCTCAACCAATTGATGAAAAACAAATTCAAAAAACTTTTTAATATGAATCCTGATAATACAGAAAAAGAAGCGAAAGATCTTAATGAAGAAGAAATGAGTGAATCCGGTTCAAACGATGATAGCAATGCAGTAGTAGAAAGCCCTGAAGATAAATACAATCAACTAAATGACAAATATCTTCGCTTATATTCCGATTTTGAAAATTTCAGAAAACGTACTGCCAAAGAAAAAATAGATTGGAGTAAATATGCCGGAGAGGAATTATTCAAAGCACTTTTACCTATTATAGACGATTTTGAAAGAGGCATTAAGTCAATGAACGAAACCCAAAACGTAGATGCGTTAAAAGAAGGTGTGAACCTTATATTCCACAAACTAAAAAACACTTTACAACAAAAAGGTTTAGAAGAAATAGACTCAAAAGGTACGATATTCAATGTAGATATGCACGAAGCAATTACAAACATACCCAGCCCCGAAGAAGGATTAAAAGGTAAGGTAATTGATGAACTGGAAAAAGGCTATTCTTTAAATGGAAAAGTAATTCGCTTTGCAAAGGTTGTTGTAGGAAACTAAATATCCTTGATAAAAATAAAAAATAATGAGTAAAAGAGATTATTACGAAATTCTTGGAGTTACCAAAGGTGCCGATGAAATTGAGATAAAAAAGGCATACCGAAAGATGGCGATGAAATATCATCCTGATAAAAACCAGGGTGACAAAGCTGCTGAAGAAAAATTTAAAGAAGCAGCCGAAGCATACGATGTTTTAAGCAATCCTCAAAAGAAAAGTAAATACGATCAATTTGGACATTCTGCAATGGGCGGAAATGGTGGTGGAGGACATTATGGTGGTGGAATGAATATGGATGATATTTTTAGTCAATTTGGAGATATTTTCGGGTCAGGCTTTGGGGGTGGATTTGGAGGAGGAAATCGCGGTGGTAAAAGAGTAAACAGAGGTAGTAATTTACGTGTAAAAGTAAAATTAAACCTGCAGGACATAGCGAACGGTGTAGAGAAAAAAATCAAAGTCAATAAATTTGTTAGCTGTACCCCTTGTAATGGAAGTGGTGCCGCCAATGGCAGTTCATTTAATTCGTGTAAAACATGTAGAGGAAGTGGTCAGGTTACGCGTATAATGAACACGATGTTAGGACAAATGCAAACTTCAACCACTTGTCCTGATTGTGGTGGCGAAGGTCAAACCATCACCGATAAATGCAAAGCATGTTATGGTGACGGAATTGTAAGAGACGAAGAAGTTATAACCATAAAAATTCCTGCTGGAGTTGCAGAAGGAATGCAACTTTCCGTTAGTGGAAAAGGGAATGCGGGTGCTCGAAGCGGGGTAAATGGCGACTTAATTGTTGCTATAGAAGAGGAAGAGGACGAACTGCTTAAGCGCGATGGAAACAATCTATTGTACGAACATTATGTAAACTTTGCTGATGCTGCCTTGGGAACACAAATCGAAATCCCCACAATTGATGGTAAAGCGAAAATTAAAATCGATCCGGGAACACAATCAGGAAAAATACTGCGTTTAAGAGGAAAAGGATTGCCTGAAGTAAACAGCTATTCAAAGGGAGATTTATTGGTTAACATAAATGTGTGGACTCCCCAACAGCTTTCAAAAGAAGAGAAAAAAATATTAGAAAAATTTCAAACAGCAGAAAATTTTGCACCAAAGCCTACTAAAAAAGACAAAGGTTTTTTTGATAGAATGAAGGAGTACTTTAATTAATGGTTTTAAATTATTGTTAGTTTTATAAAAAAATTGTTCCTAAATGGATATTTTAACTGCAAACAACATTGTTAAAAAATACGCTAATCATACAGCGCTTGATGATGTAAGCATTAGTATTCCTGCACAAAGTATATTCGGACTCCTTGGTCCAAACGGAGCTGGAAAAACATCACTTATTCGAATCATCAATCAAATTACCGGCCCTGATAGCGGTGAAGTATTGTTTGAAGGGACTAAATTAAATCAGGATCATATTGCCCATATTGGATATTTACCCGAAGAGAGAGGTTTGTACAAAAAAATGGAAGTGGGTGAACAAGCTATGTATTTAGCTCGATTGAAGGGTTTATCAAAAAATGATGCTACAACCAAATTAAAATACTGGTTCGAAAAATTTGAAATGCAAAGTTGGTGGAAGAAAAAAGTGGAAGAACTTTCAAAAGGAATGCAACAAAAGGTGCAATTTATAGTCACTATTTTACACGAACCCAAACTTTTAATACTCGATGAGCCATTTAGTGGCTTTGACCCAATAAATGCTAACCTTATAAAAAATGAAATACTTGAACTAAAACAAAAAGGTGCTACCATCATTTTTTCAACCCATAATATGGGCTCTGTTGAAGAACTTTGTGATCATATTGCTCTTATCAATAAATCGAAAAAAATATTGGATGGTAATGTAAAAGATATAAAAAAAGCACACCGAACAAATACCTATGAGATTGAATTTACTGGCAATTTAATGGGATTTACCAACGCTATGTGGGCAGGATATGAATTACTTGAAAAATCGCAAGAAGGTGATTATTGCAAAGTGAAAGTAAAATTACAAGGCAATAATACTCCCAATAGCCTTTTACAATCCGTATTACCGAGTGTTCAAATTAATTCACTCCGCGAAGTGGTACCCAGTATGAACGACATATTTATTTCAAACGTAAATAATTCAAGTTCCATCAACCATTCAATTGGCAATTTAACAGAATAACAATGAGCAAAATTACCCTCATCATACAACGAGAATACTTAACACGTGTTAAGAAAAAGTCGTTTATCATAATGACACTTGTTGGTCCACTGCTTATGGCAGGGTTAATATTTGCAAGAGTATGGTTGGAAATGATTCCTGAAGACCCTAAGAAAATTGAAGTTATTGATGAATCAATTATGTTTAAAGGGAAATTAGAGAATAGCAAAAATTTATTATTCTATTTTCCAAACAGTACTTTAACAAATGCTAAAGCTGATTTTTATACCGATGATTATGATATTTTGGTTTTTATACCCGAAAACATCATCGACTCTCACAGTATACAACTTTTTTATAAAAAACAACCCGGACTAACTACCCAGGACAACATTAAAAATTTAATTCAAAATAAGCTGGAAGATTGGAAACTGATAGCTTCAGGAATAGACAAAAACAAATTGGAATCGGTAAAAACAAAACTCAATGTTATTGCCAACAAATTGCAAAAGACTGGTGAAGAAGAAAAAAGCAACAATGAAGCAGGAATTATAATCGGATTTGTAGGTGGACTTCTTATTTACCTATTTATATTTCTTTATGGCGCACAAGTAATGCGCGGAGTAATTGAAGAAAAAACCAGCCGCATCATTGAAGTAATCATATCATCTGTTAAACCCTTTGAGTTAATGATGGGTAAAATAATAGGAATTGCTTTGGTGGGTTTAACACAATTTTTATTGTGGGTAATTTTAACCATCACCATTACAAGTGTTGTAAGCAATACATTTTTGGAAAAAAAATACGACTCAACTACAGTAGTTGAACAAACCTATAAAAGCAATACACCTACCAATGTAAAAGAGGATATGAACAAACCCGATTTGGGTGAAGTAGGTGAAATGTTACAAAACATTAATTTACCTGTTATACTTGGCTGCTTTATATTTTACTTTTTGGGAGGTTATTTATTATATGGTTCATTGTTTGCTGCAATTGGATCGGCAGTTGACAGCGAAGCGGATACGCAACAATTTATGATGCCGGTAACCATTCCGCTTATTTTTTCTTTTGTTGCGGCTCAAGTGGTTGTAACAAACCCAGAGAGTCCAATGGCATTTTGGTTTTCGATTATACCCCTCACCTCTCCCATTGTTATGATGGTGCGCTTACCTTTCGGTGTGCCATATTACGAAATTATACTTTCAATGGTATTGCTTGTATTGGGGTTTATTGGAACAACCTGGCTTGCTGCAAAAATATACCGAACAGGTATTTTAATGTATGGCAAAAAACCTACCTATAAGGAATTGTGGAAATGGTTATTTTATAAGGCATAAAAAAATGGGGCTTTGAAATAAAGCTCCATTTTTTTTCAATCTCAATCTATATTATTCAATTACAAATTTGCTTTGGTGACTATTACCATCAACAGTAAGCTTAGCAAAGTAAACTCCTTTTGCAAATGAAGATGTTTCAATTTGTAAGCTATTGTTAGAATTCAATTTATTCGAAGAAAACACCTCTCTTCCCATAAGGTCAAACAATTGAAGCTTAAACGATTTCGAAACAAGACGTTCATTAAGTTTAATAGTAATAAAATTACTTGCAGGATTAGGGAAAATTCTAAACATTGAATTTTCGGCAATAACATCATTGATAGACAAACCGCAAGTCGCTGATGATACAACCCACAAATTATTTCCATCGGTAATAGCATCTGTATTTGCACTTGGCGATGCATCACCAACTACCATCCCTGCTCCTTCATTCATTTTATAGTAGCTAATTAATCCTGTTTCATTCCCAACTAATTCCATACAATATTGGGCAGCAATTTCTGCAGGTGTCTTTACTTTGTTCCAAATTCTTACTTCATCCAGGGTACCTCCATAAAATTCACCCGTTCCTCTTGAACCAATGGAATAATTTCCGGTAGAAGCAAATAAAATCGGATAGGCCATTGTAGTATCTATTACTCCATCAATATAAAATTTAACATCTGTTCCATCATGGGTTACCGCAATGTGGTGCCATAAAGTATCGGCTATTGTCCCGACAGATGACCTTTCACTATTACCCACTTTTGTCAATTTTACTAAATTCCCTTCAATAAATACACCCCAACCACCTGAATTAATTGACATCCAAATTCTGTCTTTTCCAAACTGTGAAACGGAAGTACTTCTTTTCGACCAACACTCAAAGGTAAAAGCTGCAGGTTCGAGAAAATTATTAACATTGGGAACTGTAATATAATTACTGCTACCATTTAACTTTACGGCATTCCCAAAATTTTGCGCATTTAGCGAAAAAGTGGAGCAAATAAAAATAGACATAAAGAATGTCTTCATAAAATGTGTAAATTTTTTTTCATAGCTTAATTTTAAATTTTGTTTAAGCTAAATTATTCATTTTTATAATATGAATAAACACAGGCTTAATTTATTTTTGAAAAAACTTACCAAAAAACAATAGAATACATAACAAACGTATTTTGAAAAGCTAATGCTATTTAAACTCACCGTTGCTATTGGTCTTGGCCTTTGTATCTTATATCTTGTTCTTACACCTTACCTCTTTTTCTATCACTGCTCAACCGTAGCTCGAATACAATCAACACTAAAGTAGTCAGCATTTTTAGGTGTCGCATTTTTATAAAACTCCCTAAAAAATTCAAAGTCCTTTTTTATATCCCCTGTTGGTTCAAACAACTTTCCAATGTATGCTTCCTTTTTACCGTAATCCAAAATCCCCAACAAAATTGGAACTTTAGCATTTAAAGCAGTATAGTAGAATCCGGTTTTCCATTTATCAACTTTTTTACGTGTGCCCTCCGGAGGCACCATCAATATCAATCGTTCATTTTCATTGAACAATTTCACCATTGAATCAACCATACTGTTGCTTTTGCTTCTATCTACAGCTATTCCGCCCAGGGAAATTAAAAACCTTTTTATTGGAAAACGAAACAACTCCTTTTTTGCTAAATAGTTTAGCTTTATTCCCATCAATGAAAGTCCACACATACCATATACAAAATCCCAATTACTTGTATGTGGTGCTGCAACCAATACACATTTTTTCACTTCGGGCGGAATGCCGCCTATCGCTTTCCAACCCGCTATTTTAAAAATTAATTTAGGAATCCAATTGCCCATAAAAATAAGATTAGCAGAATGATTAAGCCCCGCGTACAGGCGGGGCTTAATCATTCAAATTTTCAATTATAACTATACATCTATTTTAGCATACTTCGCATTCTTTTCAATAAACTCTCTTCGCGGTGGAACTTCATCTCCCATCAACATTGAAAAAACACGGTCTGCCTCAGCAGCACTTTCAATAGTAACTTGTCTAAACGTTCTATTTTCAGGATTCATTGTAGTTTCCCAAAGTTGTTCGGCATTCATCTCACCCAAACCTTTATAACGTTGAATACCCACACTGGATTCTTTTCCTTCGCCACCTGCCATACGTTTCACAGCTTCTAATCTCTCTTCCTCTGTCCAACAATACTGTTGATCCTTTCCTTTTTTCACTAAATACAAAGGAGGTGTTGCAATGTAAATATGACCGTTCTCAATTAACTCATTCATATGTCTGAAAAAGAAAGTAAGAATAAGTGTTGTAATATGACTACCATCCACATCGGCATCACACATAATAACTACTTTATGGTAACGTAATTTTTCAATGTTTAAAGCTCGCTGATCTTCAGGCGTTCCACGAAATACACCCAAGGCAGTAAAAATATTTTTTATCTCTTCGTTATCATAAATTTTATATTCCATCGCTTTCTCCACGTTCAATATTTTACCGCGCAAAGGAAGTATCGCTTGAAACTCTCTGTTTCTACCTTGTTTAGCAGTACCACCCGCAGAGTCACCCTCAACTAAATATATTTCACACATTTCTGGATTATTGTTTGCACAATCCGAAAGTTTGCCCGGAAGCCCTGAGCCTGTCATCACATTTTTACGTTGCACCATCTCGCGTGCTTTACGTGCAGCGTGACGAGCCGTAGCTGCCAAAATAACTTTATCAACAATTACCCTTGCTTGTTTTGGATGCTCTTCTAAATAATTATTCAGCATTTCGCCAACTGCAACATCTACTGCACCCATCACTTCATTGTTTCCCAACTTCGTTTTGGTTTGTCCTTCAAACTGTGGCTCCTGAACCTTTACAGATATAACAGCCGTTAGTCCTTCACGAAAATCATCTCCGCTTATTTCAACTTTAACTTTTGAAAGCAAGCCTGTTTTATCGGCATAAGATTTAAGTGTACGTGTTAAACCTCTTCTAAAACCGGCTAAGTGCGTTCCTCCTTCGTGTGTATTAATATTATTTACGTAGGAGTGAATATTCTCGGAATAGGATGTATTGTAAGTCATCGCAACTTCAATAGGCATACCGTGTTTTTCACTTTCAAGGTATATGCAATCTTCAATTAATTTTTCTCTGGTAGAATCTAAATAGGTAACAAATTCCTTTAATCCGCCTTGCGATAAAAACTCATCCGATACAAAATTTCCTTCTGCATCTACATTTCTTTTATCGGTTATGGTTATTTTAATTCCCTTATTTAAAAACGATAATTCGCGCATACGAGCCGACAATGTTTCGTAGCTATACTCACTCACCAAACTAAAGATACTTACATCCGGTTTAAAAGTAACTTCTGTTCCTCTTCTATCGGTAGTACCAATTTCTTTCACATCAAACATCGGTTTCCCTATTTGATATTCCTGCGTAAAAATTTTGCCGTTACGGTAAACGGTAACTTTCAAATCGGAGGACAATGCATTCACACAAGAAACACCTACACCGTGCAATCCTCCTGATACTTTATAAGAATCTTTATCAAATTTACCTCCAGCGTGCAATACGGTCATTACCACCTCCAATGCCGATTTTTTCTCTTTCAGGTGCATATCGGTTGGGATACCTCTACCATTATCCATAACGGTAATGGAATTATCCTCATTGATAAAAACCTTTATATCGTTACAATGACCCGCCAATGCTTCGTCAATTGAATTATCTACCACCTCATACACTAAATGGTGAAGTCCCTTAAATCCAATATCGCCAATGTACATTGCCGGTCGTTTTCTAACGGCCTCTAATCCTTCTAATACCTGAATACTATCGGCTGAGTAATCAGTACTTGCTACGTCTTTTGATGTTTCGCTCATAAAATCAACTTGTTATGGATTTCTTTTTAATTTTTTTAATGCGTTTAAATGTACATTATTAATACCAACAACACCATTAAAACATCAATAAAATCAAGTGTTTTTATGAACAACTAATTAACAAAAAGAGGAGTGTTTTGAACATAAAAAAAGCCTCGCAATGCGAGGCTTTTTTTTAAAATTTATTGGAAGGAATTAGTTCCCTTTCACAAATTTTGTTTTCTGAACTGTATTTCCATCACTTACTTGAACAAAGTACATTCCATCTGACAAATCTGTCAACTGAAATGATGTTGTTGATGTAGTGTTGTTTTTATTGATTGTAACTTGTTTAACAATTTTTCCAAGTACATCTGTAACCGATAAAGTTACAGCGCCTTTCATTTCATTGTTAACAGTAATGTTAAATGAACCATTGTTTGGATTAGGGAAGATAATGATACCTAAATCAATATCACCCAATGCATCCACGCTAACTGTGTTTATTACGTTAATATCGCGACTAACAATATAGCTATTCAAGAAACCATCTGTAACCATAAACGTTACCGTACGCATTGCTTGATTAGGGTATGCAGCAATGTTTTGATACATTACAGCTTGCAATGCTTGTTGATATGCATTAACACTAGCTACACCGGTTAAGGTTAAAATTCCGTTTGCAGCATTCCAATTGCTAGTTATACCAGCCGGTGGAGTAATAGAAAGTACATCTTGTCCGTTAAAGTAGTTACCAGTTATCTGTATAGAACCTGCAGTTAAATTAACGTTATCAACATCTGCTGCAACAATTGTAGCTGTCATTTGTGTAGCTGGTGCACCTTGTGTATAATTCAATGGCGGCACTTCAATTAAAGATAATACCGGAGCATCGTTCACAGCAGTGATATTTATCTTTCTAATAACAACGTTACTGTTTACTAAACCATCATTTACTACAAACGATACTGTTCTAGATAACACAGATGGGTTGTCGCTATTATTCATATATCTTACAGCTCTTAAAGCGTTTTGATAGTCACCCAAAGTTGCAACACCTGTTAAATTCATCGTTCCGGTAGCAGGATTGTACAAGCCAACAATACCATTTTGGTTTGTAAAGCCTAACTCATCCTCACCAAGTGCAAAGTTTCCTGTTATTTGAATGGTTCCACTTACCAAAGTTAAATTGTCAATATCATTTACAGTAGTTGTACCTGTAAGTTGAGTAAAGAAATCATTTTCAATATAACCAATTGGATTTACTTCTATATCAGCTAAAACCGAAGGGTCATTTACATTCACAACATTGATATCACGTGTTTGGATATTGCTGTTAAGTGCTCCATCATTCGCCATAAAAGTAACCGTTCTGGTCACCTGACTTGGCAATTGACTTGTATTGAAATAAGTAACCGAACGAAGTGCCGCTTGATAGTTTGCCAAAGAAGCCAAACCTGTTAAGGTTAATGTTCCGGTACCAGCATTCCAAGAGCCTGTAATACCATTTTGGTTATTGAAACCTAAAACATCTTCACCATTTACATAGTTATTTGAAATTTGCACCCAAGCACTGTCCCAATTAATATCGTCCAAATCACTTCCTGTGATAGTTGCTGATATTTGAGTCGCAGGGTCATTTTCTGTATAGGTAATAGCAGGCACTTCAATGTTAGCCAAAACAGGTACATCGTTAACCGGAATAACATTAATTTGACGCGTTACAGTATTACCCCAAGCTGCAGTATCTTTTGCAATATAGCTTACAGTTCTAACAACGCTGCTTGGATTTTCACTCGTATTCATATAGGTAACCGACTGCATAGCTGTAACATAATTTGCCACAGTAGCCGAACCTGAAAGTATTATTTGTCCTATTAATGGATTATAAGTACCTGTGATACCATTTTGATTTGTAAATGCAATAACATCTTCAGTAGGAATAAAGTTACCTACTACAGTAACAATTGCAGTATCCCAAGTTTGGTTATCCAAATCGAGACCTGCCAAAGTATTTGTTATAGTAGTAGCAGGG
>CAIMGI010000012.1 GCA_903840505.1 uncultured Bacteroidota bacterium | reverse complement strand
TGTAACTGTAAGCGAATAAGCCCCCGCTCCCATATTTGATAAGGAAGCAAGCGTATCACCGTTGCTCCACAAATAACTGTAAGGAGCAGTACCACCTATTACCGAAGAAGTAACACTGCCGTTTAATTGCCCATTACAAACAGGTTTTGTAACATTAACAGTAACCGAAAGCGGCAAGGGCGGTTGTGTAATAACAATGGTATCATAGCTGTTACAGCCATTGGCATCGGTACAAATAACCGAATAAGTACCAGGGCATAAATTGGTAATACTATCGTTTACCAAACCATTGCTCCAAAGGTAATTATAGGGAGCTAAGCCACTTGATACCGAAACATATGCCAAGCCATTACAGGCTCCATTACAGCTAACATTTGTTTTAGTAATAGTAGTAGTTGCAGGTACAATATTGCTCATATTGTCTATTAATAGAAAAAGATAGCCAGGTACACCATTGTTGTTAAAACATCCACCTAAGTCTCTTGCACGAATAAAAATATCGGTGTAAGCCGCATTGGGAGTAAAATTGGCAGTAAAACTATGCCAAGCAAGAAAGGTATTTACATCGCCCGAATTCCATAGTAATTGTACTAAATTGCAACCACTGTACCCCCCCCATACTTCAATTTCAGCACAGCCTTGTAATAGATTAACTACATAAGTATCTACAGCCGCCTCAATGGTAAAGGAATAGGATTGCCCGGGCGTAAATGGTGTATTCAATGTTTGAAGTACTGTTGAACAAGGGTTTGGGATACAGTTGTTAGGGTCAGTATATAAGCCTAAATATGAATTCCCATTAGCAGGAGCAAGGTTTGCAATAGGTGGCACCGGCATAGTAGAACCATTACCTGCAACACAAGGTGGCCAATTAGGTGGAGATACTGCAGATTGAGGAACTCCTTCAAAAGAAGGATTGTTTATTGTAATTGTATTACCACATTGAGCAAGTATTTTATGGGGTACAAGAATGTACCCCATAAATACAAGTATAAAAATGAGCCTTCTCATTTTTAAATTCTTTTAATGAAGCTATAATTATTGTTTAATCAGTTTGGTAATTATTTGTCCGTTGGGATTATTTATTTTTAAAAAATAAATGCCTGAACTCAGTTCCGCTAATTTTACAGTAAAATTGTTATCGCCTACATTGTTGTTTTGTTCTGACTTTAATATGCTTCTGTTTGCTTGTATTGTTGTTTTCATAGAATTTTTTATTTGAATAGTAAAGCTAGTATAATAAAAGAGAAAAACAAAAATTAGTTTGAAATTCTAAGAAAGTAAGATAATTATTAAAAAAAAACTATACTTTTGGAAACCATTAAAAATAACCATACACAATGAATATACACGAATATCAAGGGAAAGCTATACTGAAGAGTTTTGGAGTAGCTATACAGGAAGGTATTGTAGCCGATACTCCTGAACAAGCTGTGGAGGCAGCCAAAGAATTACAAAAGCAAACCGGTACTGGTTGGTGGGTTGTGAAAGCACAGATTCATGCAGGTGGAAGAGGAAAGGGAAGAGTAAAAGAAACAGACAGCAGTGGAGTAGTGTTGGCTAAAAATTTAGATGAAGTAAAAGAGAAATCGAAAAATATATTGGGTGGAACCTTGGTTACCATTCAAACAGGTGCTGCAGGAAAAAAGGTAAGCAAGGTCTTAATTGCTCAGGATGTGTATTATCCCGGTGAAAGTAAAACGGCAGAGTTTTATATGAGTGTATTGTTAAACCGTCAAACCGGTAAAAATATCATTATGTATTCAACCGAAGGCGGTATGAATATTGAAGATGTGGCGCACAACACACCGCATTTAATTTTTAAAGAAGAAATTGATCCTAAAGTAGGTTTGCAAGGTTTCCAAACACGCAAAATTGCTTTCAACCTAGGCTTAGATGGTGAGGCTTTTAAACAAATGACAAAGTTTGTTGCGTCATTATATAAAGCATACGATTCAACCGATTCGGCTATGTTTGAAATTAATCCTGTGTTGAAAACATCCGACAACAAAATAATTGCAGTTGATGCAAAGGTGAGTTTGGATGAAAATGCATTGTTCCGTCACGCTGATTATGCAGCATTGAGAGATGTTACAGAAGAAGATCCAACAGAAGTTGAAGCAGGAGAATACAATTTGAACTATGTGAAATTGGATGGAAATGTGGGTTGTATGGTAAACGGTGCAGGATTGGCAATGGCAACAATGGACATTATTAAATTAGCCGGTGGCGACCCCGCTAACTTTTTGGATGTGGGTGGAACAGCCAATGCAGAGCGCGTTGAACAAGCCTTTAGAATTATTTTAAAGGATCCTAACGTAAAAGCTATTTTGGTAAATATATTTGGTGGAATTGTTCGTTGCGACCGTGTAGCGCAAGGAATTGTGGATGCATACAAAAATATGGGTAGCATCAATGTTCCTATTATTGTTCGTTTACAAGGAACAAATGCGGTAGAAGCGAAAAAAATTATCGATGATTCCGGTCTTAAAGTATTTTCAGCAATTCAATTGCAGGAAGCTGCCGACCTGGTTCAAAAAGTATTGGCATAATATTCCTTATTTTATTGCGAAAGGAACCCTCAATGGGTTCCTTTCGTTTTTTATATTAATTTTACAGCCCCTATGGCACTATATTATCATAATAATCCGCTCCTTAAATTACAACAGCAGTACGAAAATTCAAAAAACTACATTCTGCCATTTATTGATAGTGTTAAGCGCATTAATGCTTCAACTAAAGTATTAGAAGTTGGTTGTGGTGAAGGTGGTGTATTGAAAGCGTTTATTGATAAAGGTTGTACTTGTTTGGGTGTCGACTTATCGGAGTTTAAAATTAACAACGGAAAGGAATTATTAAAGCAGGAGTTGGCCGATGGTAAGTTGGAGTTTATTACCAAAGATATTTACGATGAAGAATTTAAAAAAACACTCATCGGTAAGTTTGATGTTATCATATTAAAAGACACCTTAGAGCATATTTACGACCAAAAGAAAGTAATGTTTGCCTTGCGTGAGTTTATTAAAGACGATGGTGTAATATTTATGGCATTTCCTGCTTGGAGAATGCCTTTTGGCGGTCATCAACAAATGTGCAAAAGTAAATTGGGCAAAATGCCCTTTTACCATATGTTACCTCGTCCTATTTATTTAGGTTTACTTAAAATGTTTGGTGAAAAGGAAACCTTGCCCGACTTGATGAGCATTGTGGACACACAAATTTCAATAAATCGTTTTGAGAAATTGGTAAAGGAGTGTAATTTTAAAATAGACAAACGACAGTTTTATTTGATAAACCCTATTTACAAATACAAGTTCAATTTAAAACCGCGCGAGCAGTTTAAATTAATAGCTGCTATACCTTGGTTTAGGGATTTTGTAACCACCACCAATTACTATATTATATCTAAAGCTTAAGATTGTTTCAAGGAATCTTTTATTCCCTGCTTTAGTTTTTTGAACAATACAATGGCTTCAGGTTCGCTCAATTGCAGTCCGCAACCTATTGTTTTACCCATATATTCAAAAAACACGGTCTCACCACCAATTACCCAAAAGGAATTGTTCATTGTTTGTGTAAACTGCTTGCTGTTAAAATCAATGGTTTTAAGTTTGGTTATATTTCCTGTTAAATAACTATCCTCTTTTCCACTTCCACCGATATCGCGTTTTAAAAATAATTTTCCATCTATAATGCGAATAATTTCCTTTCCCGTTTTTCGCCAGAGGTAAGCATAACCAATTTTATATTCGAAGTAGCTCCAAAAGGCAAACCATACTACCATCATCAATTTCATTTCCTTGCTATGTGCGGCAAAAAATTGTGAAAAAACAATGATACCGCAAAGTGTCCAAAGCATTAACCAAATAAAAAGTAAATTCATTTTTGCTTTGGTAATGGTAGAGGTTACCATAATGGTTAAGAGTCCATCTTTCTCTTCGTAAAATATTCTATCGTTGTTCATCCTGAAATTTTAATGCTGCAAAAATAGAGTAATAATGTTTCCACCTCTTTTTTTCAGTAAAAAAAGTTAATTTTGTTTCCCAACAAAAAATCTAATCTTATGCCTAAAGGATTCTATAATATACCGCCAGCAATCAACGACCCTATTAAGAGCTATGCACCCGGAAGTGCCGAAAGAAAAGAACTGAAAGAAACCCTTGCGAGGCTTCGAAGTGAAGTAATTGATATACCAATGTATATTGGTGGAAAGGAAGTAAGAAGTGGAAACACCTTGCCTTTGAATCCTCCACACGATCATAAACACCTGTTAGGGAATTACCATAAAACAGATAAATCACATATTACACAAGCCATTGATGCCGCTATGGCAGCCAAAGAGGATTGGGCTAATTTAGGTTGGGAACATCGTGCAGCCATCTTTTTAAAAGCAGCCGATTTGTTGGCAGGTCCTTATAGAATGACATTGAATGCTGCCACTATGTTGGGGCAATCGAAAAGCGTGTTTCAAGCAGAGATTGATGCTGCTTGCGAGCTAATCGATTTTTTACGTTTCAATGTGCAGTATATGGGCGAAATATACAAGCAACAACCCGTTTCTTCACCTGGTGTTTGGAATCGTTTGGAGCAACGCCCTTTGGAAGGATTTGTATTTGCACTTACCCCTTTTAACTTTACAGCCATAGCGGGTAATTTACCCACTTCAGCTGCTATGATGGGGAATACAGTTGTTTGGAAACCATCCAACACACAAATATATTCTGCCTATTTCATTATGCAAATACTTAAAAAGGCAGGTTTGCCCGATGGTGTTATCAACCTTATTTACCCTACAGGGAAAGATGCGGCAGACGTAATTTTCTCGCACCGCGATTTTGGTGGCATCCATTTTACAGGCTCAACCGAAGTATTCCAAAGTATTTGGAAAACCATTGGTAACAATATTCATTTGTACAAATCATATCCACGCATTGTTGGCGAAACAGGAGGGAAGGATTTTATTTTAGGTCATTCCAGTGCCGATGTAGAGGTGTTGGCAACAGCAATTACACGCGCATCTTTTGAATATCAGGGACAAAAATGTTCGGCTTGTTCACGCGCTTATATTCCTACTAACCTTTGGCCACAAGTAAAAGAGCGATTGGTAAAAGACATCAAGAGCATTAAAATGGGACCAACGGAAGATTTTAGCTGTTTCTTCAATGCCGTTATTGATGAAAAGTCCTTTGATAAAGTGGCGAAATATATTGACAATGCCAAGAAAGACAAAGGTGTTGAAATAATTGCAGGCGGTAATTACGATAAATCGAAGGGCTACTTTATAGAGCCAACGGTTATTGTGGCGGAAGACCCAAAATACACTACGATGTGCGAAGAGTTATTCGGACCGGTATTAACCATTTATGTGTACGATGAGAAGAAGTTTGAAGAAACCTTGAAAGTTATTGATTCAACTTCTATATACGCTTTAACAGGTGCCATCATAGCACAAGACAGGTATGCTATAGAATTGGCAACCAAGGCACTACAACAATCTGCGGGTAATTTTTATATCAACGATAAATGTACAGGCGCTGTTGTTGGTCAGCAACCATTTGGCGGAGCAAGAGGTTCTGGGACAAATGATAAAGCGGGCTCAATGATAAACTTGCTGCGTTGGGTATCACCTCGCACCATCAAAGAAGTGTTTGTACCGCCAACGGATTATAAATACCCCTTCTTGGAGCAGGAAAAATAAGTCATTATCAAATAAGAAATATGAGAGTATTTTTCCTATACTTAATGATACTCTTTTATGCGGTAGCAGGCATTTATCATTTTATAAAGCCGCACGTATATTTAAAAATAATGCCGCCTTATTTACCAAATCCATTATTATTGGTAAAGGTGAGCGGTGTGTGTGAAACGCTTTTTGCCTTGATGTTGATTCCTGAAAGTACCCGCCCAATAGGAGCTTGGCTACTAATTGCCTTATTGCTTGCTATTTTTCCTGCCAACATACAAATGGCTGTGAACTTTTCCAAAGCCAACGACCCCAATTTATGGATTGCCATTGTACGACTACCGCTTCAAATAGCCTTAATTTGGTGGGCTTGGATTTATACGAAGGGGTAATAAATACTAAAATTGATTTTGGGCTTACTCGTCCTTCAGAAAAGGATTTGATTGTTATAGTTAGAAAGGCGGGGAGCTAAGGAGCAAACGGAGCGAATTTCAGGTTTCGTGGAAATTGATGGCGTAGGCTTGTGCGACAAAACGAAGACCTGAAAATGGCGTTTGCTCTTGATTTTTTGGTTACTTTTTCATCAAGGAAAAAGTAATTGGAGTTTGAGGCAAAGCCTCATAGCCAAACATATTGATTTATACCGAACTCACTTTAATTAATTTCCTATATTTGAATACCAATAAACATTCTATGAAAATACATTCCCCTGCATTATTATCATCCATTGCTGCTTTGGCAGTAATAAGCTATATCTCCATAAACACCCAAACGAATTCCTTTTCAGGTAAAACCGAACAAGGTGAAGGTTTTGAAAACGGTTCACCTGACGAAGCACAAGGAAGAATACAATGGGAGTTTGAACGATTAGCAGACCCTGCAACGGGAACAATTCCTGACAATGTTCGGGAGAAAGAATTGGCTTATGCAGCAACTTTGCCTTCATCAGAAGGTCTTGGTTTTCAAAAAGCAAACGCTTTAACTTGGGTGAATAGAGGTCCTTGGAACTTAGGCGGACGAACACGTGCCTTTGCATTGGATGCAACAAACGAGAATATTTTATTAGCAGGTTCTACCAGTGGTGGAGTTTGGCGCAGTATTGATGCGGGTGCAACTTGGGCGAATACAACCCCTTTGGGAATGTATCACGGTCCAACGTGCATTGCACAAGATTTACGAAGCAGCAAAACCAATGTATGGTATTATGGAACCGGTGAAGCTTATGGAGCTTCGGCAAGTGGAGCAGGGGCTTATTATTTAGGAAACGGTATTTATAAATCAACGGATGGTGGACTTACCTGGAACTCGCTTCCTTCAACAGCAACAAATACACCTCAGCAGTTCGAAAACTTGTTTGATATAGTTTGGGGTGTTAAAACAGACAGCAGCGATGCCATAAACGATGTGGTTTATGCAGCAACCATTGGTGGTATTTTTCGCAGTATTGATGGCGGTACAAGCTGGACTGCTGTAATAGGCGGTAATTTAAATACCTATTCCTATTTTACGGATGTTGAGGTAACACCAAGTGGGGTAGTGTATGCTACACTCAGCAGCGATAGTCAGTACAAAGGGATTTACCGTTCGGATGATGGGGTGAATTTCACCAACATTACGCCTCCTAACTTTCCTACCGCTTACAATCGATTGGTAATTACCTATGCGCCAAGCGATGAAACGCAGATTTATATTTTAGGAAATACTCCCGGTTTTGGTCAGTTAGATACCAATTTTCAAGGCGATATAGAAGGAAACAGCTTGTGGAAATACAAATACCTTTCAGGAGATGGAGACAGCGCTTCAGGTGGATTATGGGAAGATCGTTCGGCAAACCTGCCAACCAGCGGAGGTTGGTTCGATAAGTTTGACTGTCAAGGTTCATACGATTTGGTTGTGAAAGTGAAACCAAACGATACAACAGTGGTATTTATCGGAGGAACAAACGTTTACCGTTCTACCGATGCTTTTACTTCCTTAAACAATACAACTTTTATTGGTGGTTACGAAGAGAACGCAGCATTGCCCATTGTGAATATGTATGCAAATCACCATCCCGACCAGCACGGTATATGGTTTAGCCCTTCCAATCCCGATGTGATGTATTCGAATAATGATGGTGGAGTGTTTAAAACATCCGATAATATGGCACCAACCGTTGTGTGGGCTTCAAAAAACAACGGTTATTTAACATCTATGTTTTATACTGTTGCAGTCGACCACGCTACACCCAACAACAATATCGTTATCGGTGGTGCTCAGGACAATGGAAGTTGGTATACCAATTCAGCCAATCCTACCGACCCTTGGGTAACACCGCGCGGAGGTGATGGCTCGTATTGCGCTATAGCAGATGGGCAATCAGCTTATTACTTCTCTATCCAAAACGGTAAAATGATGAAAGCTACCTTGGATGCAAATGGGGGAGTAACGCAGTTTACCCGTATCGACCCCATTGGCGCAACCAATTATCAGTTTATCAACCCCTTTTTACTCGATCCCAACAATAACAACATAATGTATATGGCAGGCGGTAAAAGAATATGGCGCAACAACGATTTGAGTACCATACCCTATGCAGGTAACTTCGACTCCATCAGTACCAATTGGTATCCTTATACCGATTCTTTGACTGTTTCTACCAATAGAATTACTGCCTTAGGCATCTCAAAAACACCGGCCAATATTTTATACTATGGAACCAATGCAAAAAAGGTATATAAGGTATTGAACGCCAATGCTAATCCGAATGGAACACCGGTGGTTGTTTCAAGCAATACGATGCCCAATGGAACAGTAAGCTGTATAGCGGTTGACCCGCACGATGCGAACAAGGTAATGGTTACTTATTCTAATTATGGCGTGCAGAGCATTTGGTATACAGCCAACGGAGGTACAAATTGGACTCCTATTGGTGGTAATTTAGAGCCGGCAAACGGAACAGGACCATCAGTGAGGTGGTCTACTTTTGCGCATATTGGAAATGCAACGGCTTATTTTGTGGCGACAAGTACCGGATTATACGCTACTACCTTTTTAAACGGTACAAATACGGTATGGGTGCAGCAAGCAGCCAACGAAATTGGTAATCAGGTATGTACAATGCTGGATTGGAGAGAATCGGATGGTTTATTGGTGGTGGCTACACACGCACAAGGTATATTTTCAAGCAATATTACCAATGTTGATCAGGTGGGTGTTCCGAAACAATCCCTGTTAAGCAACGATTTGAATATTATGGTGTACCCTAACCCTTTTGTGGAGAATACAATCATTGAAGTTTCTTTAACGAGTAAAGAGCAAGTACAATTAATTGTAAGCGATGAATTAGGAAGGACGATAAAAGTGTTAACAAACGAAACACTCAATGAAGGAAAACACAGCTTTACTTTTTCAAAAGAGAATCTTTCGGCAGGGGTGTATTATGTTACTTTTATTGCTGATGGAAGAAGGAAATCGAAACAGTTGATAATTAATTAACTATTTTAATTACAGAGTTTTGTGTTGTTTTAATTAAAGTGTTTGGTTAATTTAAATGTGAAAAAAGGCGCTTATAGATTAAAAAAAGTCATTTTTTTACATATTTTGGTATTTAAAATGTTGATATATATTGTTTTGTGAGGTTAATATAAATTAATAATTTAAGTATTAATCCTATTTTATAGAATCAAGATAAAATTATCGTAAAACCTTTCCGAAACTAATTCCGCCCCAAGGGAATATCCAAAATTTTCCCTTATCACTTATTCCCAAATATGGAGTTAAACTGAATCCGATGAAGTACTTCTTTTTTATTCTTCTTAAATAATCAAAGTTCAAAAAAAACAAGTCATCATAAGGTTCATCGTGCCCTTTAACATACCCTGTATTCCCTCCAACGTCTTGATATTTAGTTTCGTCATAATTCCATATTTTCCCATCTCTTACAATACTTGTCCAGCGAAACTTAGCTAGGTATCCTCCTCCAATTTGAAAAGAAGAACGAGGGCTTTTGGCAATTGAAAAGTTGAGTGAGATTGGAATGTGAGTTGATTGATGATACCAAGGGTAATAACCAATTCCAATTTCTGCATTCAATGCTAATTTGCTCATAGCAAATAAAGGAGTTTGGAAATTCACTGAATAGGTTTGCCCTTTTCCAAACAATTCTACATATAGCAAGCGATGAGGTGATATTGCCTCTTCATGGGTAACAACATCCTCTTGTGCATTACAATAAGCCAATGGAAATAAGGTCAAGGAAAAAAGGAATACTCTTTTTAGCATCTTGTCCGATTAGATGTTTACTTTTTCAAGGCTTCAATAATCTCCGGTATCTTTTTAACCATCGCCATTTCCTTTAACTTTTCGCGTACCTCGGCAGCCGGTGTTCCAAAATAGGTAATGCCTCCTTTAATGGATTTTGTTACACCCGATTGTCCAAATACAACAGCTCCTTTTCCAATTACAAGGTCCTTTTGTACTCCAACTTGTCCCCAAAGTATCACATCGTCCTCAATCACCACTACGCCTGCAACACCAACTTGTGCCGCTAGTAAGCAGTTTTTACCCACCACCGTATCGTGGCCTATGTGCACTTGGTTATCTAATTTTGTTCCCCAACCAATGCGTGTATCGCCCGAAACACCCTTGTCGATGGTGCACAAAGCCCCAATTTCCACGTTATCCTCTATAACAACTCTGCCACACGAGAACATCTTATCGTATCCTTCGGGGCGTTTTTTAAAGTAAAAAGCATCGGCACCCAAAACGGCTCCTGCGTGTATAACTACATTGTCGCCAATAACAGTATGGTCGTAAATACTAACATTACTGTGAATGAGGCAGTTTTTGCCAATTTTGGCATTGTTCCCTACAAATGCTCCGGGTTGTATTACTGTTCCTTCACCTATAGTGGCTGTTGGACTAATGGCAGAATCGGAAGGGATAAAAGTCCTGAATTTTTTACACAAATACACATAATCCCTGAAAGGGTCATCAGAAAACAAGAGGGCTTTGCCTTCGGGGCAATCTACTTCCTTGTTGATGAGTATGGTAGTTGCTTTTGAGTTAAGTGCCTTATCATAATATTTTGGGTGGTCAACAAAGGTTAAATCGCCCGGTTCAACCATATGAATTTCATTTATTCCGGATATTACAAAATCGGGTTTACCTACAAATTTAGCGTTTATGAGTTCGGCTATATTCTTTAGTGATTGCGTTGGTGTTAGCTTCATAAAGGAGGGTGTCTACTTTTGTTTGTGGTTTTAAAAAGAAAGTAAACTTATTCTATTCCTTGTTTTTCTAAATTACTATTTCGTTTACTGTAAATAAAGTAAACAGCAATACCAATTGCACCCCAAATTAAAAATGCAACCCAAGTTTCTTTTCTAACAAAGCACATTAAAAATATATTAAATGCAACCCCTAAGCAACCCACTAAATAAACTGCAGGTGTACGGTAAGGTCTTTCTAACTCTGGTTTTTTATAACGTAAAATCATAACGGCAACACATACCATTGCAAAAGCTAATAACGTTCCCATACTGCACATTTCACTTACTTTATTTATCGGAGTTAATGCGGCAACAATTGAGACGATTAAACCAACTAGGATAGTACTTTTATATGGAGTTTTAAATTTTTCGTGTAACGTTCCAAATAAACCTCTTGGTAATAAACCATCTTTAGCCATACCTAAAAAGATACGAGTTTGACCTAACATCATTACTAACATTACTGATGTTAAACCCGCTGTAGCAGCCAACGTTATAATAAATACAGCCCAATTTAAACCAATTGCTGAGAAAGCAGAAGCTACTGGTGCAGCTTTATCTAATTGATCATATTTTACCATTCCAGTTAAAACTAATGAAACTAAAATGTATAAAACAGTACAAATAACTAGAGAAGCAATAATAGCAAAAGGAACATCCTTTTTAGGATTAATAGCTTCCCCTGCTTGCGTAGAAACCGCATCAAAACCAATGTAAGCAAAGAACACAATAGTTGCTGCTGTTAAAACTCCTCCGAAACCAAATTTAACACCTGCTACACCGTCTTCTCCTATTGTATTGATTTCAGAAGGAATAAAAGGGGTCCAGTTTTCTGTATTAATATAAAAAGCACCAACAATAATTACAAATAAAACAACAGCTATTTTAATAATTACTATGACGTTATTTGTTTTAGCAGCTTCCTGAATACCTTTTATTAAAATTGCGGTTACAACCCAAGTAATTAATAAGGCAGGTAAATTAAAAGCAAAACTTGGAGCAGTGATTCCTGCAGCCAAACTTTTTTCAGTAGCAGTAGCTAAATCATTACTTAACCAAATAGGAATATCTAAATGGAATAAATGCAACAGTTTACAAAAATAACCACTCCATGCAACAGCCACAGTTGTAGCTCCCATCATATATTCTAAAATTAAATTCCAACCAATAAACCATGCAAATAATTCACCTACAGTTCCATAAGCATATGCATAAGCAGAGCCCTCAACAGGTAATACCGAAGCAAACTCAGCATAACATAAAGAGGCGAATAAACAACCAATACCTGCAATTACAAATGATAAGGCTAAAGCTGGTCCTGCGTAATCATGCGCTGCAATACCAGTTAAGGTAAAAATACCTCCTCCAATAATAGCACCTATTCCTAAAGAGGTTAATCCCCATTTAGTTAATACACGTTTCAAATCACTTTTTTTCATATCAGCTTCAAAAGCCGAAACTGGTTTTATTCTCCAAACAGACATACTTAAATTATTTATTAATTACAATTATAACTTTACAACTCAAATATAACTAAGTTTTGCGTATAAAAAAATTGTGCTATTCGTTTTGAAAAATAAAGGTAAATTCGCCCTATGGAAATGATTGTTTTAGTATTATTTATTTTAGGATACCTATTTATAACATTTGAGCATTCCATAAAAGTGAACAAGGCTTCCTTGGCATTGTTAACCGGGGTATTGTGCTGGTCGGTTTATATGGTAGGTAGTGTTGATGTAACGGCTGTGTCACATTCCTTGTTGGAACAACTGAGTGAAATATCGGGTATCTTGTTTTTCTTGATGGGTGCAATGACCATTGTTGAACTGGTGGATGCACACGATGGTTTTGATGTTATAACCACTAGAATAACCACCAATAATAAACGCACCTTGTTGTGGATAATTTCAATTGTAGCTTTTTTATTGTCGGCAGTGCTCGATAATTTAACTACAGCAATTGTGATGGTTTCATTGTTACGCAAGTTGTTAGATGATAAAGAGGACAGGTGGTTATTTTCCGGAATGGTAATTATAGCCGCCAATGCAGGCGGGGCTTGGAGTCCTATAGGGGATGTTACCACTACTATGTTGTGGATAGGTGGACAAATAACAGCAGTGAATATCATTCTTAAATTAATATTACCTTCTTTGGTTTGTTTATTGGTGCCTTTATTATTATTGTCCTTTAAGATGAAAGGTGCTTTTGTGCGACCTGTAATAGAAAAAGCAAGTAATTCTATGAACTCTTTGTTTGAAAGAAATGTAGTCTTCTATTTGGCACTGGCAGCTTTAGTATTTGTACCGGTTTTTAAAACCATAACCCATTTACCACCATTTATGGGGGTTATGTTCGGACTTGCCATCCTTTGGTTGGTGACCGAGCTAATACACAAAAATAAAAATATAGAGGAAAAAGATACCTTGTCTGTAGCACGAGCCCTCCAAAAAATAGATGTTCCTAGTATCCTATTCTTTTTAGGAATTTTATTGGCCGTTGCAGCTTTGCAGTCTGTTGGTCATTTACACAATTTGTCAAACTTTATGAATGAAAAAATTGGCAACGAAAGTATAATCGTATTAATCATAGGCTTATTTTCGGCAGTTATTGACAATGTACCACTTGTAGCGGCAACAATGGGGATGTATGATTTGTCGGTTTACCCACCCGATTCATTTATTTGGGAGTTTCTTGCTTTTTGTTCAGGTACTGGTGGAAGTGTATTAATAATTGGTTCGGCCGCAGGTGTGGCTGTAATGGGTTTGGAGAAAATTGCATTTGGCTGGTATGTAAAAAAGATAAGTTGGTTGGCCTTACTAGGCTATTTTGCGGGAAGTATGGTGTATTTGTTGTTGAATTAATTCAAAACTATTCTGAATAACTAAGATTTTTATAATTACTTTTACTATATTAAATTTACCCCTAGAATATTCTTATTATACTATGAAACATATATACACTATTTCACAATTTGTAAAAAAATGCAAAATGCTTTTTGCAGTGCTTTTTACAGTTTCAATTTGCTCACTTCATACAAGCCCTAGTTTTGCCCAGGCGCAATTGTTTGGACTTACCAGTGGAGGGGGAGCCGATTATATAGGTACTCTTTTTCGTTACGACCCACCCACAACTTACCAAGATGTAAAACAATCGATGAGGAATTTAGCTCCCGGAGCTTTTACAGGATATGTTGAACTTACCGATGGAGGAAATGGCAAGTTTTATGGAATGACTATTAACGGTGGGATGTTTGATTTAGGTGTAATCTTCGAATGGGACCCTGTTTCAAATATTTATGTAAAAAAAATAGATTTTGCAAGTGCTAATGGAGGAGGTTTTTCTCCAATGGGTTCGCTAACGATGTTCAATGGTAAATTTTATGGTATGACCTCCTCTGGCGGAACGAACGGAATTGGTAGCATTTTTGAATGGGATCCTATTTCGAATGTGCTTACCAAAAAGAGAGATCTAGATATGATTAATGGTGGATTTCCATTTGGTTCTTTAAGTCTTTACGCAGGTAAATTTTATGGAATGACTTCTGTTGGAGGAGGTTTTTCGAGCGGGACACTTTTTGAATGGGATCCAATAACAAATGTATATACTACTCAATTGGATTTTTCTCCTACTAATGGAGAACGACCTTATGGAACATTGTTATTGCAAGGTAGCTTGTTTTATGGAACCACGAAATCAGGTGGTGTGAATGGCTGTGGTACCATATTTGAATGGGATCCGTTGACTGGGATTTATGTGAAAAAGATTGATATGACTAGCAATGGAGGTTCTGGTAGTTTTGGCGCTCTTACTTATTTAGGAAACAAGTTTTATGGAACCACAGATAGTGGTGGAGTAAACAACAAAGGTGTTATTTTTGAATGGGACCCAATTACAAATATTTATACAAAAAAAATTGATCTAAGTTCTGTTAATGGAGCAAATGGACATGGAAGAATGTCAATTAATGCAGGTAAGTTTTATGGATTAACCTCACGCGGTGGAGCAAGCAACAGAGGTGTTATTTTTGAATGGAACCCCATCTCCAATATTTATATTAAAAAAATTGACCTAACAACCAATACTGGTAATAGTCCTTTTGGCACTATGGTGCTTAAATCAGGGAAGTTTTATGGGGTAACTTTTGTAGGTGGTACACCTGATAAAGGTGTTATTTTTGAATGGGATCCTATAAGCAATGTATATTCAAAAAAGGTAGAATTGAACTATAGTTTAGGCAGTGGTCCTTATGGTTCTTTGGTGTTGAATGGAACCAAAATGTACGGTATGACTGTGAATGGAGGGAACAATGACAAAGGTGTTATTTTCGAATACGATACAGTTGCAAATATTTACACGAAGAAAATAGATATGAGTGTTGCACTCGGATGCAACCCTTATGGGTCACTTGCACTTAGCGGGAGCAAATATTATGGTATGACCTCCAAAGGGGGAGCAAACAACCTGGGCGTTATTTTTGAATGGGACCCTATTTCGAATATATACACAAAGAAAATTGATTTAAGTATTGCAAATGGTTGCGAACCTTGGGGTAGTCTTACTCTTAGCGGTGGTAAGTTTTATGGAATGATGCAGACCGGTGGAGCAAACAACGAAGGTGTTATTTTTGAATGGGACCCTATCTCAAATGTGTACACAAAAAAAATTGACCTTGCAGATGCAACAGGAAGAACTCCCTTTGGATCTTTAACACTCAACAACGGTAAATTTTATGGAATGACAGCTTTTGGTGGGGCAACCAACAAAGGTGTTATTTTTGAATGGGATCCGGCAAACAATACTTACACAAAGAAAATTGATTTGGTAGATACACTTGGGAGCAATCCTTTTGGTTCCTTGGCAGTAAATAATAATATGTTTTACGGTATGACTTACCAAGGCGGAATAAACTTTGCCGGTGTTATTTTTGACTGGAATCCTGTTACGAATGTTTACAGAGACAGGTCGCATTTAAACCCTATTGCAGGAAAAAATCCTTATGGTTCATTGGCACGTATTGGTAGTAAATACTATGGAATGACATCACGCGGTGGTGCCTTTAACCAAGGTTGTATTTTTGAATGGGATACCTTATCGAATGTGTACTCAATGACAAAAAATTTGAGTAGTGCCAACGGAAACATTCCTTACGGTGACTTTTTAGTTTGTCCTTGTTTAGTGCCCGCACAGCCTGCTTCAATTAGTGGTCCTACTAATATTTGTGAGTTAACAACAAACACTTACAGTGTTCCGGCTATTCCGGGAGTAATGAATTATACCTGGACTTTACCAAATGGCTGGAGTGGAAGCAGCACAACCAATAGCATTGTTGCTTTGGCAGCTTTTGTTGGAGGGAACATAACCGTAAAAGCAAACGATGGATGTGGAACATCAACTGTTCAAACCCTTGCTGTTGTTGTAAACCAAGTGCCACAAACACCGGGCATAATCAGTGGCTCGCAATCGGTTTGTAACGGATCAACCAATACCTATAGTGTGGCTCCTGTAGCGGGCGCTAACAGCTATATATGGACTTTACCAAACGGTTGGACAGGAACCAGTGTAACAAATACAATTAATGCAACTGCAGGACCTAATAGCGGTAATATTTTTGTAAAAGCATATAACAATGCTTGCGGTTCATCACCCAATATATCCTTGTATGTGATGGTAACCATAATTCCTCCCGTACCTTTCTCTATTGGTGGAGCACCCGTTGTATGTCAAGGAAGTACACATACCTATAGTATACCTGCAGTGCCGGGTGCAACAAGTTATACCTGGACTTTGCCAAACGGCTGGACAGGTAGCTCCATTACCAATAGCATTGCAGCAACGGCTTCTGCTAATAGTGGAATCATTACTGTAACAGCAAACAATTCCTGCGGAGCTTCGCCACAAAAGACGGT
Organism: uncultured Bacteroidota bacterium; assembly: GCA_903840505.1. Lineage (GTDB taxonomy): Bacteria > Bacteroidota > Bacteroidia > UBA4408 > UBA4408 > CAIMGI01. The sequence continues at coordinate 4,391 of CAIMGI010000012.1, read as the reverse complement.
AGCTGTGACTGTAAATCCAACCTATACCTTGAATGTGAATTTACCAATTTGCCAAGGCGATAGTGTTTTATTGGGTGGAGCTTACCGAAAAACTGCCGGTACTTACAACAATATGTTAATGACTACAAAAGGTTGTGATAGCTTGGTAATTACTACAGTTATTGTTAATCCTTTACCAATAGTAACCTTGAATTTAAATATAAAAGGAATATGCATTGATGCACTGCCTTATACTTTAACAGGAGGAATGCCTTTGGGCGGAACTTATAGTGGAACAGGAGTAACCAACGGTGTTTTCTATCCTGCAGTTGCCGGTTTGGGTTTACATCAAATTACCTATACCTATACTGATCCGAATACAGGTTGTTCTAAAAAGGCCTATAACTTTTTACAAGTAAATCCATTACCGCCTATACCATTTATCAATTCAAACGGTGATACTTTCACAAGTTCTGCAAGCTATGGCAATCAGTGGTATTTGAATGGTAATCCTATTAATGGTGCAAACAATCAAATATATGTAAGCAATGCCAATGGCAATTATATGGTGTGTTTTACAGATTCTGATGCTTGTAAAAGCTGCTCTTCGGTATTGAGTTATACCTTGTTTGGTATAGAAGTTAGGGCTGATGCTGCACATACTATACAAGTATATCCGAATCCGGTAAGCGATATGTTAACACTTATAACAAGCAATGCACAAAGTGGAACTATACTCTTGTTTAATACCCTTGGTGAATTGGTTTACAGCAAACAATTAATGAGCGAAAAATCAGTAATTGATATGCAGCAACTTCCAACAGGTATGTATATTCTTCAGGTTCGTTCTGAAAGTGGTATTAGTAATGTGAGGGTAGTGAAGGAGTAGAGGAGCAATAGTATTTATCCGGTTATTGTTTGAAGCGAACTCAATAATAAAAAACTAATCAAATCTTGATTTTTTTGTCTTGAATCTTGATTCTTACTTTAACTGTTTATCCAATATCGCCAAGCCTTCCTCAAAAGAATGTGGAGCATAGCCTAATTCTTTAATTGCTTTATCAATTACAAAACCTGTTCGTGGAGGTCGTTTTGCAGCTTGGTTCAAGGTGGTTGATTTACTCGGTGTTATGAGTGATTTGTCTAATTTCCAATAATCGGCTACTGCATTTACTATTTCCAACACGCTTAATGTTTTTGGTCCCGAAATATTAAAAACGCCTGTTGCCTCTTTTTCAGCAATAAGAATACAGCCTGCAGCAAGGTCTTCTGCAAGAGTAGGAGAACGGAATTGATCGTCAACTACATTTATTTTTTGTCCTTTTGTCAAGGCTTCTTTTGCCCATAAAACAATATTACTCCGACTCATATTGTCAACAATACCGTAAACAATTATAGTACGTGCAATTGCCCAGGTAACATTGCTTATCATTACTCTTTTTTCTGCTTCCCATTTTGAAAGTGCATAATAACTTAATGGATTTGGAGCATCTTCTTCAGTATAAGCACTTCCTTTTTCACCGTCAAATATAAAATCGGTCGAGAGCTGAATAAAATGGGCATTGGGTGTGAATTTTTCAATGGCACTTACCATATATTCTACGGCAGTAACATTCAATTTCCAGCATTCCTCTTTTTGTGTTTCGCAGGCATCCACATTGGTCATTGCTGCTGTGTTAATTACAATGTCTGGTGTGTAGTAAGAAATAACTGTATCAACTTCTTCTTTATTTGTAATGTCAAGTGAACGGTATACGTATCCTATTTCATTATTAATACGGTTTGTGCCTTTGGATGTAGCAATTATTTGAAAGGCGTTTTTGTTTAGTAAAGCCGAAACAAGTTTTTGTCCCAGTAAGCCGTTGCTGCCCGTTATTAGAATTTTTTTCATTTCTAATTAAACAACTCTTTCAGTTTTTTTATTTGCTCACCGGTTCCCAATACAAACAGTTTCGCATCGGGAATAATTTTTGTGTCGGGACTTGGATTAATAACATATTCTCCTTGTGCGGTTTTAAAACCTACAATGTTGGCACCTGTTTTTTGTCGTACTTCCAGGTCTTTAATGGTTTTATTTCTATATTCTTGCGGCAAATTATCAAAAGTTATTTCTTCCAAATTAATGCTTGTTCCACCTTGTCCGGTAATTACATCAATAAACTCAATTACATCGGGCTGCATTACCAGTGATGCCATATGTGCGCCACCAATTTTATCGGGCATAATTACATTGTTAGCACCTGCAACTTTTAATTTTTTATCCGAGTTGTCGTCCGATGCCCTACTAATAATAGTTAAACCTGGATTTAAGGAACGTGCAGAAAGTACAATAAACAAATTATCAGCATCAATAGGCAAGGTTGTAATCAATGCTTTTGCCTTATGGATACCTGCTTTGATTAATACTTCATCTCTGGTTGAGTCGCCTTGAACAACAAGGTTCTCGTATTTTTTATTCATCCCCTCAATTACATCCGATTTTTGTTCAATCACAACAAATCGCTTATTGTGTTTTTTCAACACCTGTGCAGCTTGCCTTCCGTTACGACCGTAGCCGCATATAATGATATGGTCTTTTAATTGTTGTATTTCTGAATTCACTTTGTAATTTTTAAAGTAACGATTAAACTCTCCATCAATAACATATTTTGAAAGCGATGTTAATGCATAGGCAAATGTACCAAAACTTGTTATGATTAAAAAAGAGGTGAACAATCTTCCTGCATCGCTTAGCGGGTGTATTTCTTGAAATCCTACCGTGGCAACCGTTATAACGGTCATATAATATGCGTCAAAAAGGCTGTACCCTTCAATGAGTATAAAACCAATTATACCAATGCAAAAAATGGTAGCGATTAATGCAAGTGGAAAATAGATATTAAAAAAGGGGCGGAAATTACGTTGCAATTATAAGGTATTAAAGATCCCAAATACTTGATCGTTTAATTTTATTGGGTTTAAAAGCATTTTTGTGCTCCAAAACAAAAGCCATAATAAAATACACTATGATAGGAGAGCCAACAGTAAAAAAGGAAAGGTAAATAAAATACATACGAATATTGTTCGACTTTATACCCAGTTTATTTCCCCACCATTCGCATACTCCGAATGCTTGTTGTTCAAACCAAACCGTTATTTTATGTACCATCTTATTAAACTATATACAAATTTATGAAAAGGGAATGTAATTTATACCCTATTCAGTAATTTATTACCAACAGCACAGTGTAAACATTTTTTATGTGAACAATATTCGTTTTTCAATTCCAACAATGCTTGGCTATCAAAAGCGGAAGTCGATTTAATTCCAATTTCATTCCATTTACTGATTATGGAGTTTTTTTCGCTTTTCAATTGTTCTAGCAGATCCATAGCCAATGCTACATAGCCTTCTTCCTTTTTGGTTTTACCATAGGCAAAGTAAAGCGGAACAACCGTATTGATTATAATATTCTCTATCCCATCAACCCCTAATTTTTTCTTCTTTAAAGGTGATTGCTTATCAAATTGATAATGTGTTGTCCAGTATTCTGATGTTTCAACTGATAATAATTTCTTTAAATCGATTATACTTTTGGCTTCTAATATTTTAGAAAACAAATGCGATGATTTATATATAAGTGCCGCAAACTGTGCAATTCGAACGCAAGGAAAATTTGACGGGTGCAAACGCATATTTTTCCACAAGTGTTTTTCTATCGGAGCAAGGCTATATTTGTTTTGTAAAAAAGCGTATTCATTTTGCAGTTGCTGAGCATATTTGTCTATATAAGGAAGCTCTAAAAAGCCCGCTTGTCCATATAACAGTGATTCGATTTGCAACAAACTGTTTTTGTGTTTAGCAAGTAGTTTGTTCGGTATCGATTTAGCAAGTAATTCGAATGGGACACTGTTTATTTTGAATCCAAAACTTTTGGCGATGTGTTGGTAAAATGTTTCTTCCCAATTATTTTTATTAATTGCTAAGCTGTCTAGAATACTTTTAGTTTTTCTTTCCAATCGTTCAACAAGCATTCTGTCGAGCCAATTTTTAACCACAAAAGCATCAATATCTTTTAATTGCTTTTCGCAAGGTATCCAATGTGTGCTTTTTTGTATTGTGTTATAATTATCCAATAAATGCCTTGGTATAAGGCTATCTAATACTAGGGTAGGAAAGTTCTCTCCTGATTTTCTATGGAGTGCAATATCATTTTTATACACAACGTGTAAAATAACATTGTTGTATGCCGCATCATTTTGGTGTTTGTGCTTTTTCCAATCAGAAGCGAGTGTGTGAATTTCAACGTTTCCTGCCCAAGTTGTTTTTCCAATTTTTATTTTGGCATTAAAAAAATCAGGACCTGCATCGTTGTTATGTTCTCCTGTTTTAATTATTGAAAGAGCTTCGCCTTGTTCTGTAAATAGATTTT
>CAIMGI010000011.1 GCA_903840505.1 uncultured Bacteroidota bacterium | reverse complement strand
TGTTGCGTATTTCAGCCAATTCATTGTCGCTTAAGCGGCTAACATCTTTGTTGTTCAACACATAGGTGCCGCTTGAAGGAGTATCCAAACAACCCAAAATATTCATTAATGTTGATTTACCCGAACCTGATGGACCCATCAAAGCAACGTATTCATTTTTGTAGATTTCAAGCGAAACGGAGCACAAGGCATTTACTGTTTCAGTACCAATAGTATAACTCCTGGCAATATCTTTCAAGGTAATTATTGATTCCATTGTTTTTATATTGGCTGCTTTAAGCGCAAATTTAAGAAATATAGACTGATACCCTCTTTTTTTTATTCTATTTTTGTAAATAATTCTTAAAACTCACAGTATGAAAAAAATAGCAAGTATCCTTTTGTTTGTATCGGCCTCTGTTATATTTATGGGTTGCCCGCTTGGAACAGAAGTCGCGATTGACGATAAACCAAGCGTGAAAATTATTCCTTCTTTGATTGGCGTATGGGAAGCGCGTAACTCAACCGACTATACTTATACGGTTTCAAAAGTGGATGAATACAATTATAAAATTGAAAAGAAAACCATTTCCAGTGGCGATGTAAGTAATTATGGTGGATTTATATCCGAAGTAGGAGGAGAGAAGTTTTTTAATATATGGGAAATGGCAGAAGGCTCGGCAGCAAAAATGTATTACCTGTATAAATTGGATATGCAAGGTGGTGACAGTTTTATAAAGCTACTTTCGGTTACCGAAAACATTGATGAGAAATTTACCTCTTCGGCCGAACTTAAAAAGTTTATAGATAAAAATAAATCCCTTAGTTTCTTTTACGATAAGGATGAGGATTCATACATAAAAACGGGGAAGTAAAAAAGCTTGCGGTGTGCTGTGCTGAATACTTAATATATATCGGTTTGATTTTACTTTCAGATTCGATTTTAGCACATTTACCGCAATATCCAACACCAATTATAATTTGTATATTTGTTTTTAAGCTTTTCATAAAATGATGAACATTAAAAGAAGTGTTATTTTCCTGTTATTGCTGGGTTCTGCTTTTACTTCGTGTAAAAAAAATCTGGACGAAGCCAATTGGGATGTTGATGGACTCACACCTATTTTTAAAACCAGTTTGGATATTAACAATCTACTTGCTGATTCATTGATTCAAAAAAATGCTGATAATTCCTTGAAGCTGGTTTACAGCAACCGCTTTTATAATTTTAATGTAGACAGTTTACTTGATGTTCCCGATACTACCGTGAGAAGTTCGTTTAAAATACCATTTGGATCTATCAATGCAACACCAGGTTTTCAACTGTTTAACAGTACCAGCGATACCAAGTATGCTGCTGACGGTGCGGCATTGAACAAATTATTCATTAATTCGGGGACCCTTACATTTCTTATCAAAAGCAAAGTGGAGGAGAAGACCGATTTTACGTATTCCATTCCTTCAGCAACAAAAGGTGGAACAGCATTTACTTTCTCTACAACTGTACCTGCTTCTGATGGAGTAAATGACGGTGTTTATACAGGTAGTTTTGATATTGCTGGTTACGATTTTGATTTAACTGGTCAATACCACAATACTGTAAATGCTTTTACTACCAGCGTACAAGTAGGTATTAATCCAAATGGAAATGCTGTAACGATAACTCCTGCAGATAGTATTGAAGTGTTTCTTACCTTTTCTGCTGTAGTGCCTTCCTATGCAAAAGGATATTTTGGTATGCAAAATTCAAGCGTTGCAAGTACATCCAATTTCGATTTATTTAACCGAATAAGAGCTGGAGCCATTGGCCTTGAAAATACTACTGTAACATTAAAATTAACCAACGGTATTGGTGTTGATGCTACTGCTCACATCAATAGTTTAACTTCTTTTAATACACGCACCAATACTTCTGTTTCGCTGGTAAATAATATTGTAGGCGCACCAATAAACATTAATCGTGCATTGGAATCACCTTACACACCTTCGTTTTATTACAATGTGATGAATTCCAACAATTCAAATATTAAAGCCTTGCTGGAAAACTTGCCCGATAAAATGAGCTATAACATTGATGTGGCTATAAACCCCAATGGCAATATTTCTAATGGTAACGATTTTGTTTTTACGGATAAACTCATTGATGCCAGTTTAGATGTTGAGATTCCTCTTTCTTTTTTTGCCACCAACCTTACCTTGATAGATACTGTTGATGTAAGTTTAACAGAGCAAACAGAGCACAATCGAGTTAACTCAGGAACCTTAACATTAAAAGTGGATAATGGATTTCCGCTGGAAGCAAGCATTCAATTATATCTTTTGAATGAGAATGGAAATGTGTATGATTCATTGCTTACATCTACTTTGGTAGAGGCTGCTCCGGTAGATGGGAACCTGATTGTTACTTCAAAAAAATTATCTAAACTTATTATTCCCTTAAACAAGCAGAAGGTAGACAAGGTGTTTGCTACAAAAAAAATACTTGTGAAAACCATTTTCAATACGGTTTCAAATCCCCAGTACGTTAAAATATATAGCGATTACACTATGGATTTAAAATTGATTGCGAACTTTAATTATAACATACAGCCAAAGTAATTTTGTGAAAAAGATAACGTTCCTATTTGTTTTACTTGCAGCCAATTGTGTCTTTGCACAAGAAAGATCAATTTTTTCTCAGGCACACGATAGCAGTCATTTTTCGGTTGGTGTTTTTAGTAATTATGCTGTTAACTCAAATGCGCTAAACAATAGCTTTTACAAAAAAATATACCTGGGTGGTTTCATAAGTAATGATGATAAAGCCCTGGTGGGTAAAAAATTAAAGAATGAAAATCGTTTTGGAGTAGATGTTAATAGTGGCATTTCCTTTTCCCAAAAAATAGATACCGTGTTGAATCAAACGGGCTATGGTTATTTTGTATCCTTAAGAAATTGCAAGCATTTAGATATGAGTTTTTCGAAAGATATGTTTAATGTGTTAATGTATGGCAATGAACCTTTTGCCGGACAGTCACTTAATTTAGGAAATTTTTCCGCCAGTTATGTTGCTTATCAACAAGTGCAGTGGGGTTTTACGAAAACCATACAGAGCGATAGCGCTTTTACACAGTACGGCTTAGGTCTTTCATATTTAAACGGACAGAAAAATTTCACCACCCGTATTGAAAAGGCTGATTTTTTTACTGAACAAAATGGTGATTATTTAACCCTGGATATAGCGGGGCAATTTGCCCAAAGCGATACTACCAAGGGTAAATTCGGTTCACGAAGCGGTAGCGGTTTTTGTGCCGATTTCTTTTACCATACCATTTTTGAAAACAAAAGTGAGCTTTCGGTGAGCATTCAAAATTTGGGCTTTATCTCTTTCAGCGAACAATCTCCCGTGTATTTAATCGATTCAAATTTTACATTCGATGGTTTGGAAGTGGATAAGTTACTTACCCTTAAAGATTCTGTATTGTTGGCAATATCAAAAGATACCATCGTTGACAATGTGAGCACTCACGGCAGCAAAGGTTATTCCTATACTTTGCCAACCACCTTTACTTTTAACTATACTTACATCGTAAAAGAAAATAAATTACAACTTACAGCGGGCTTAATTACCCGTATACAAGCCAACTTTAGGCCGATGGTGTACCTAAGTGCTAACTATTTTATTTGCAGTAAGTTTGTTCTTATTCCTTTGCTTTCTTATGGTGGTTATGGTAATTTAAGCAGTGGTTTGGCATTTCAAACCGATATGGGAAAAGGATTTGTTTTAGCAGCAGGCAGCAGAAACATAGAAGGCTACATCGCCCCTAAAAAATCAACCGGACAAGGATTGTACTTTTCATTGAAAAAATATTTTTAATTCTATATGCTCAACAACATACCACATATCAATCATTTAAAGAGTAATAATTTTTTTCTCATTGCCGGACCCTGTGTTGTGGAAAGCGAAGAAATGGTTTTTGAAATTGCTCACAAAGTAAAAGAGATAACCAATAAACTAGAGATTCCATATATTTTTAAAGCATCGTACCGCAAAGCAAATCGCTCTCGATTGGATTCCTATACTGGTATTGGTGATGAAAAAGCTTTGGCTATTATACAAAAAGTAGGGAAGGAGTTATCCTTGCCAACCCTTACCGATATTCATACCGAAGAGGAGGCCGCATTGGCAGCAAAGTATGTAGATGTTTTACAAATACCTGCTTTCCTCTGCCGTCAAACCGAATTGCTGATTGCTGCCGCAAAAACAGGAAAATGTGTGAACGTTAAGAAGGGGCAATTCCTTTCGCCCGAGGCAATGAAGTTTGCAGTTGATAAAATACGCCAATCGGGCAATGAAAATATTATGCTTACCGAAAGAGGCTCTATGTTTGGTTATCACGATATGATTGTGGATTACCGCGGAATAGCCGAGATGCAATTAAACAAGGTTCCTGTTGTTTTGGACGTTACACATTCATTGCAACAGCCTAACCAGTCGAGTGGTGTTACAGGTGGAAAACCACAACTGATTGGTGCTATAGCCAAAGCAGGAATTGCCGTAGGAGTGGATGGGATTTTTATTGAAACACATCCTAAACCTGCCGAAGCAAAATCGGATGGAGCAAACATGTTACGACTTGATTTGTTGGAAGATTTGTTGGTTAAACTAGTAAGAATCAGAAAAGCTATTTTATAAAATCAGTAATGAAAAAACTTCTTTTTATTCTTGGTATTTTGTTCGTTTATTCAGCTTCGGCACAGGTGCAAAAGTTTCGCAAAATATACGGTGGCACTTCTTACGATTACGGTATGGATGTGGTACAGTTGCCCGACTCAGGCTATTTATTACTAGGTACTTCTTCCAGTTTTTCGGGTAGTTCGGATATTTATTTGTTACGGGTAGATAAGTATGGAAATTTTAAATGGCATCACGCTTATGGTAGCAATAATGTAGAGTGGGGTTATTCCTTAAAAGCTACGCGCGACAGTGGTTTTGTTATTGCCGGTTATACCAACAGTATGGGAAATGGCGGTTATGATTTTTATTTGATGAAAGTTGATTCTATTGGAACAAAGTTGTGGGAAAAAACATACGGTGGCAGCGATTGGGAATTTGGATATTCGGTTGATACTACAAATGATGGAGGTTATATACTTACAGGAAGCACCTTGAGTTACGGAAAAGGAAATACCGATGTATACATTGTGAAAACAAACGCTGTTGGCGATACACTATGGACAAAAACAATGGGTGGTACTGGTGAAGATATTGGAAAATCTGTTGTACAGTCGCGTTTTGATTCTACTTATGCAATATGTGGCTATACCAATAGTTTTGGTTCGCCTATGCACGATGTGTACATTATTCATGTAAAGAACAATGGCGACACCATAATGAGCAAACATTTTGGAACAGCAGATGAGGATTTTGGCCGCTGCGTAATTTTTTCAAACGATTCAGCCTTTGCTATTGCGGGATATTCTAATGGCTATTTGGGTGCATCGGACTTTAGTGGTATGTTGTGGAAGCTTAATAAAAATATGAATCAACAGTGGGTGGAGTATCCCGGACAAGCGGTTGCACAGGATATTATGAACGATTTGTGGCAGCGCCCCGATTTGGATAGTTGCTATGTGGTAGCAGGTGAAACATCATTTAATAATTACGATTTTGCCATTTACGAGATTGATAAAAATGGATATTTTGCTTTTGCCAATACACACGGAAATTTGGGAGTAGATAAATCGAATGCCTTTGTACATTGCCTTGATGGAGGTTTT
>CAIMGI010000010.1 GCA_903840505.1 uncultured Bacteroidota bacterium | reverse complement strand
TCCTTAATAATTGTTTGCATTACAGCTCCTGTTTTATCTGGTATTGCTGATTATTCAGGTAGTAAGAAAAAGTTTTTGAGATTTTTCTGTATTATGGGGTCATTTTCTTGTGCAGGTCTTTATTTTTTTGACAAACAAAATGTTTTATTAAGTATGTTACCATTTCTTATAGCAACTGTTGGTTATTGGGGTAGTCTTGTCTTTTATAATGCCTATTTACCTGAGATTGCTACTATTGAAAATCAAGATAAAGTTAGTGCGAAGGGGTTTGCTTTAGGATATTTTGGAAGCTCCTTACTCCTTATTTGCAATTTAGCAATGATTATGAACTATGAATCATTGGGATTTGAAACTAAAGGTGAAGCAGTACGTTTGGCTTTTATTACTGTAAGTATTTGGTGGTTCGGTTTTGCTCAAATCACTTTGCGTAAACTTCCTGGAAATATTTATCATAAAAAGGCAACAGGAAATCCATTTTTAAAAGGGTTTCGGGAACTTTCAAAAGTTTGGGATCAGTTGAAAAAAATTAAGCGGATTAGACATTTTTTATCTTCTTATTTTTTTTATAATATGGGTGTACAAACTGTAATGTATATGGCTGTTTTATTTGCAGCAAAAGAAATTAATTGGCCTGATGAAAAAACAAAAAGTACAAGTCTTATTATAAGTATTCTTTTGATACAGTTTCTTGGGATGGCAGGTTCGTTTTTATTTTCCTTTGTTTCTTCAAAAATAGGGAATATTAAAGCCTTAGGTTTCGCAATTTTCTTTTGGGCTATTGTTTGTATTGGCGTATTTTGGCTAGTTAAAGAACCTATAGATTTTTATATAACTGCTGTCTGTGTTGGATTAGTAATGGGGGGGACTCAATCATTATCTCGTTCAACTTATTCTAAATTACTTCCTTCAACTGAAGATCATACAAGTTATTTCAGCTTTTTTGATGTGTTAGAAAAGGTGGGAATTGTTCTTGGTACATTATCTTTTGGCTTGATTGAAGGAATTACCGGTGGAATGAGAAATTCTGTATTAGTACTAGTAGCATTTTTTGTAATTGGCTTTCTTTTGTTGTTAAGGGTTCCATCAGATAAGCAAGTTTCTAATGTAATATAATGAAAAGTATTATAGCATTTTTTTTACTAGTAATTTTTCTATTCCCTAATGTAGAGAGAGGGCTTCACGGCTATTCACACAAGGATGATACGCATTGTACTTCTACTACCGAAAAGCATTTTCATACACAAGAACACGATTGTTCTATTTGTGATTTTATAATCAATATTTCTGATACACCTATTAAGTCCAACTACTCCTTCGTTGCTCAAACTTTTAATCTTGTTTTTGCAGTTCAAATTCCTATAAGTGCTACATCCTCTGCCTGTGCTTATTTCTTCTCCTTAAGAGGACCTCCCACCATATCTTAATTTATTGTTAGGCTGTATGTTTGTTGATTTCAATAAGCATACTATTTATTAATTTTAAGATAATTTTATGAAAAGCAGGCTATGTTTAATTGTGTATTTGTGTATTCTATACACAGGTTTATCTGTGTCCTTCGCTCAGATTAATTTGAGTGGAAAGGTAAGTGATAAGCAAACGGGGGAAGCGCTTGTGGGTGTTAGCGTGTATTTTCCCGATTTAAAAATTGGTGCATCCACCGATATCAATGGAGAGTATAAGATCCAGAATTTACCGAAGGGAAAGTACGTTGTACAGTTAAAATATATAGGGTATTCGGAGTTTGTAGTCTTGCTTAACTTAGACACGATTACTACTAAGGATTTTATTTTAGACGAATCGGTAAAAGAAATGAACGAAGTGGTTGTTACAGGTTTATCGCAAGCCAGTGAACGAAAAAGAATTGCTACTCCTATAACTACAATTTCAACAGTTGAGTTGCAGCAAAATACTTCAACAAACATTATTGATGCCATTGCAAAGCAACCCGGTATATCTCAAATAACTACAGGTTCGGGGATTTCGAAACCTGTAATAAGAGGTTTGGGTTATAACAGGGTATTGGTAGTGAATGATGGTATTCGTCAGGAAGGTCAGCAGTGGGGAGATGAACACGGCATTGAAATAGATGAGTATTCGGTAAGTAAAGTAGAAGTATTGAAAGGTCCCGCAAGCCTTGCTTTTGGTTCGGATGCAATGGCAGGAGTTATCAATATGATATCCGCTCCATCATTGCCCGAAGGGAAAATTGCAGCCAACTTGATTTCTAATTACCAAACAAATAATGGCTTGATAGGAAATTCAATAAACCTTAGCGCTAATTTAAAAGGTTTTATTTGGGATGCACGTTTCAGTAATAAACAAGCACACGCATATAGCAATAAGTACGATGGCTATGTTTATGGTTCGGGTTATAATGAAACCAATTACAATACCATAGTGGGTGTAAATAAAAGTTGGGGCTATTCTCATCTTCATTTGAGTTCCTACAATATGAATGTTGCCATTGTAGAGGGAGATAGGGATAGTACAAGCGGGCAGTTCATAAAACCAATAGTGCTAAATGATACTTCAATAAGCGAAGTGATTACGACAAAGAATGATTTTACCACCTACTTGTTAGGGACGCCACATCAATCCATCCATCATTATAAAGCAGTTTCAAACAACAGTTTCATAATTGGTAAAGGGCAATTAAAAGTAATAGCGGGTTTTCAGCAAAATCAACGTAAGGAATTTGGCGATGTGTTTGCTCCAAGCCAATACGGATTGTACTTTTTGCTCAATACAATAAATTATGATGTTCGGTATGTATTGCCCGAAAAAAGTGGGTTTCAAACCTATGTTGGCATAAATGGAATGCAACAATTATCTCAAAATAAGGGAACAGAGTTTTTGGTTCCGGCTTACAATTTGTTTGATATTGGTGCTTTTGCAACGATAAAAAAGTCCTTCAAAAAATTAGATTTGAGTGGAGGAATTCGTTTCGATCAGCGGCAAGAGAGAG
>CAIMGI010000009.1 GCA_903840505.1 uncultured Bacteroidota bacterium | reverse complement strand
TATTGGCAGACTTCGAACGAATATCTGATTGATTAAAAGTCCACTTTAATGTTGGATTAAACAGCGTAATATTTGCCGGTTCTCCTTCTTTTATGATGGGAGAAGATATTCCTATAATTTTACGCGGATTGATTGTAAATAAATCAATTATTTTTTGAAGTGTAATTTCTTTCGAAAGTGCTGTATTTGTTGCAGCAAATGTTGTTTCCAATCCAATTATACCAAAAGATGCTAAATCAAACTCCTTTACTTTACTTTCAACATCCTGTGGCGTATGATCACTACAAACTACATCAATTGTTCCATCTTTTATCCCCTCAATCAAAGCAGCAATGTCTGATTTTGTTCGCAAAGGAGGTTTCACTTTGTAATTTGAATCAAATTCAGTTAAAGAACTTTCGTCAAGCAATAATTGGTGTGCAGCAATATCAGCTGTTACGCGGTATTCTTTTACTTTCGCTCCTCTTATTCTTTGTACAGATGTGGCGGATGAAATACTTGCCAAATGTATTTTGCCTCCCGTGTACTCTGTTAAAAATATGTCTCGTGATACGATTAGCTCTTCTGCCAATGCAGGAATTCCTTTTAATCCCAAGGATGTACTTACTATACCTTCATTCATTTTCCCATCCAATGATATACTTACATCGTCAGGGTAATTGATTATCAAACCATCAAAACCATTGGCGTATAAAATAGCCCTGTTAAGTAAACCCGCATTCACTACCGAACGTTTATTATCGGTAAATGCAACGGCTCCTGAAAGATGCATATCATACATTTCACTGATATCTTTCCCCTCCATATTGTTGGATAAACAGCCCATAGGATATACATCAACCGCCAAATTTTGAGATTTGTTTTTTATATACTCAACCTGCGATTTAGTGTTAATGGGCGGCTGGGTCGATGGAGTACAAACTACTGCTGTAAAACCACCTGCTGCTGCTGCTGCTGAGCCGCTTATTAAATCCTCTTTGTGTTCAAAACCCGGATCATTTAAATTACAACGCATATCCATCCACCCTTCTGAAATATGTAAATTATCGGCAGTAAATTCTTCGTAATCTTTGCTGCTTTTAATTTCGACAGCAATGCTTTTTATTATACCATTATCAATCAAAATGTCTACCACCTTATTGTTAAAAGGCGAACTCGCACTCACAACCTTAGCCGATTTTATTAGTAATATCATAAATTAGAATATAACGTATGTGTGTTTTACAGTGCTTAAAGTTAGTCTCTTTTTTGCTTATAAAAAAGGAGATAAAACTATTTTATTAAAATGTTGCGATAAAAGAAAAAAGCTTCCTTGAACTCACTATATTTTCGTAAATTTGACATCTTTAAGCATAACGTAAAATTTGTATGAGAATTATAGTACCAATGGCAGGAATGGGCAAACGTATGCGCCCTCACACCCTTACAGTCCCAAAACCTTTAATACCTATTGCAGGAAAACCCATTGTACAAAGGTTGGTAGAGGACATTGCAAAAGTATGCTCTTCAAAAGTTGAAGAAATAGCATTTGTAGTGGGAAGATTTGGAAAAGAAACGGAAAACAATTTAATCGAAATAGCTGAAAGTCTGGGCGCAAAAGGCACCATACATTACCAAGATGAGGCACTGGGTACTGCTCATGCCATACTTTGTGCAAAAAGTGCTTTAAAAGGAAAAGTAATTGTGGCATTTGCCGATACTCTTTTTAAAGCTGATTTTACGCTGGACGAAAACAACGATGGCACTATTTGGGTTCAGAAAATTGATAACCCTAAAGCTTTTGGCGTAGTTAAGGTAAATGAAAAAAATATAATTACCGATTTTGTGGAAAAGCCACAAACATTTGTATCAGACTTAGCCATTATTGGTATTTATTATTTCAAGGATGGTGAGTATTTAAACCGAGAGTTGCAATTTTTACTTGATAATAACGTAATGGAAAAAGGCGAATACCAACTTACAAACGCCTTGGAAAATATGAAACAAAAAGGGACACAATTTGTTCCCGGAAAAATATCGGAGTGGCTTGATTGTGGCAACAAAGATGCTACTGTATATACCAATCAACGCATATTGGAATTTAACAAAAACACCAACTTGGTTTCCTCTTCTGCACAATTAAACAACTCTTCCATTATTCCTCCTTGTTTTCTAGGTGAAAATGTAGTGTTAGAAAACGCAATTATTGGTCCACACGTTTCCATAGGCAAAAACAGCATTGTAAAAAATAGCACTATTAAAAACAGTATTATTCAAAACAATACCCAAATAAATGATTCTGAAATATGCAATTCTATGATTGGTAATTATGTTCAGTATAAGGGAAAATCAGACGACCTCAGTATAGGCGATTATACTACTATCAATTAATGAATTTAGGGTTCAAGTATATTGTTTTTATAACGCTTTGTGTATTTGCACTCTCGTGTAAAAACAATAAACAAACAAAAACCAATGCTAATAAAACCACACAAAAAAACAAAGAGGAATTTGATTATTTCTACTATACTGCCGGAAAAGAAAAAATACTAGGAAACCTTGATGAAGCTGCTAAGTTTTATAGGAAATGCCTACAAATAGATGGTAAAAGTGCGGCAACTTTGTTTGAATTGGCAAGTATATTTTACAGTACTGATGATTCCAAGAATGCAGAATTTTTATGCAAAGCTGCTACCGAATTCGATTCAAAAAACGAATGGTATCTATTGCTTTATGCAGATATTTTACAAAAAAACAAAAAATACAAGGAAGCCTTAAAAGTGCACGAAACTCTTATAAAACAATTCCCAGACCGAATCGATTTTTACTACGATTACGCAACTGCACTGTTATATGCTAACAAGGTTGATGATGCCATTAAAACGTACGACAAAATTGAAAAAATGATTGGTGTTAGCGAAGAGATTATCTTACAAAAACAAAAAATATACATACAACAAAATAAACTTGAAAAAGCCATTGCAGAAATGCAAAAGCTTATTGAATCAAATCCTGACGAACCCAGATATTATGGTATGCTTGCAGAACTATACCAAGCAAACAATATGAATGATAAGGCATTTGAGATATATAACAAAGCACTAAAAATTGATCCCGACAATCTTTATATTCACCTCTCTTTATCAGATTATTACAGACAAAAAAACGAAAAAGATAAATCCTTTTTAGAAATAAAATCAGCTTTCCGATCGGAAGAGTTAGATATTGATACGAAAGTAAAAATATTAATCAATTACTATAATGTTTCCGAAAATTCTGCAGAGTATAAAACGCAAGCTTATGATCTTATAAAAATATTAATAGCTGTTCATCCCAAAGAAGCAAAAACATATTCCATACAAGGAGATTACTATTACCGAGATGGAAAAATAAAAGAAGCCCGAGAAAGTTTTTTACAAGCCATTGCATTGGATAAAAGCAGACTCGCTATCTGGAATCAATTACTTGTAATTGACCATGAATTGGACGATTACTGTTCAATAATTACACATTGCAAAGAAGCACTTGAACTTTTCCCGAATGAATCAACTATATACCTGTATAGCGGAATTGCGAATATGCAACAAAAAAAATATAAGGATGCAATTGATATGCTTAATTTAGGAATGGCACTGGTTGTTGATAATAAACCACTTAAAGGGGAATTTTATGCACATTTAGGAGATGCCTACAACCGCAACAAACAGTTTGAAGAATCAGATAAAGCCTATGAAAAAGCCTTGGAAATTAATCCCGACAATTCAAATGTCTTAAATAATTATAGTTATTATTTATCACTACGTAAAGAAAAATTGGAAAAGGCTGCTGAAATGTCAAAAAAATCGAATGAACTGTATAAAAATAACCCCTCCAATCAAGATACATACGGGTGGATTTTGTATGAAATGAATAAGCTGGATGAAGCAAAAATATGGATTGGAAAAGCCGTAGTAAATTCCGAAAATAAAAATGCTGTAATACTTGAACATTATGGTGATGTGCTTTTTAAGTTAGGAGAAATAGAAAAAGCCATTGAATTTTGGCAAAATGCGAAATTGATTGGAACAGGTTCTGATATGTTAGAAAAGAAAATTAACACAAAAACACTCATAGAATAATTGAAAGCATTTATACAGATTACCAAAATACTATTCTTGCTGATTGGGCTTATTATAGCTTCGTGTAAAACCCAAAAGAAAACAGAGAATACTAAACCCTTAGTGAATGATGAAAGCGGCAGACTCGATTTCAAAACTGGGCGTGTATTATCAAACAAAATGAAACAAAATGAGTTCAAGTACACTTATTTAACCACCAAATTTTCTGTTACAGCCGACATCGATAGCCAAGTTAACTCCTTTGATGTTACGTTAAGAGCAAAGAAAGACAGCGTTATTTGGATTTCCATTTCACCTGCTTTGGGTATTGAAGCTGCTAGGGTATTAATAACGAGTGATTCGGTAAAGTTTATGAATAAATTAAATAAAACTTACTTTAAAGGCGACTATGCCTACATCAGTAAATTATTTAATACCGAACTTGATTTTGATATGCTAGAATCACTGTTAATTGGAAACAGCGTTAACTTTTACGATGAAGATGAAAAACTAAAATCATCAAAAGACGATGGGAAATATATGCTCAGTACCATAAAGAAAAGGAAATTAAGAAAAGCACTTGAGCGAAATGAGCCCGTAAATGAATTAATACAACGCATTTGGCTTATTGACAATACCTTTAAAATATCAAAAATCACCATCAACGATTTGTCAACAAATAGAACTTTTGAAGCCTTGTATGAGAATTTCCAATCGGTAGATTCCTTAAGTTTCCCCTACAGTGTAAAGTTTAATATTACGGCACAAAAAAACGTTAAAATAAAATTAAATTACAACAAGGTTAGCCGAGGCAAACCGGAAAATTTCCCTTTTAATATTCCGGCAAAATATGACCCTATTCAGAAATAAGATGTTTTCATTTCAAAAAAAATATTTCGTTCTAAACAGCCTAATTATTATACTGTTTGCTTTTAATGCAATAGGTCAAAATAAAAAAGACCTTGAGAAAAAAAAGGCTCAATTGCAAAAAGAAATAAATGCCACCAATCAATTATTGAACGAGACCAAAAAGAATAAAAAACTTTCGCTCAATCAATTGGTAACCTTAAATCAAAAAATTGAAATTCGGGAGGAGTTGATAACAACCATTGCCTATGAAGTAAATGAAATAAATAGCTCTATTAATAAAACAAATACATCCATAAATAACCTCAAGAAAGAAATAGAGAAATTAAAGGCGGAATATGAGAAAATGATTTATTATGCTTACAAAAATCAAAGTGCCTACACTAAACTGATGTTTATTTTTTCGGCAAAAGATTTTAACCAGGCATACAACCGAATGAAATATTTTGAACAATACTCTGAATACCGCAAAAAACAAGCACTCATCATTCAAAAAACACAAAATAACTTAGCCGAAAAAGTAAAAGAGTTGGAAGCAAAAAGAAGCGAGTTAAAAGCTTTGTTAGGAGAAAAAGAAGAAGAGAAAAAAACACTTACGATTGAAAAAAGTGAAAAAGAAGATGTTCTTATTCAACTGCAAGAAAAAGAAGGACAGCTAAAAGCGGATTTGAAAAAGAAACAAGAAGATGCGA
This sequence comes from uncultured Bacteroidota bacterium, assembly GCA_903840505.1. Taxonomy (GTDB): domain Bacteria; phylum Bacteroidota; class Bacteroidia; order UBA4408; family UBA4408; genus CAIMGI01. The sequence goes on along the minus strand of CAIMGI010000009.1, from coordinate 15,951 downwards.
ATAAACTTCAAAAAGAAATCAAACGAATTATAGAAGAAGAGATTAAAAGAGCAAGAGAAGAGGCTGTATTAGCAGCTAAGAATGCAAAAGCAAAAAACCCTCCAAATCCTAAAAACAATACGACAAAAGAAAATCCGAAAGAAGTAAAAAATGAAAATGTGCTGACCCTTACACCAGAAGCGCAAAAATTATCAGACAATTTTGAGTTAAACAAAGGCAAATTACCTTGGCCTGTTGCTGAAGGTGTAATCATAGAATACTTTGGCGAACACGAGCATCCTGTATTGAAAGGAATTAAAGTAAAAAATGATGGTATTGATATCAGTACAAAAGTTGGCTCTGCTGTACGTGCAGTATTTGATGGAGAAGTAACGGGAGTTATTTCTATTCCGGGTGCGGGTAAAGCCATTATTGTAAGACACGGTGAATACCTTTCTGTTTACTCCAATCTTAGTGAAACAAACGTTAAGAAAGGCGATAAAATTAAAACCAAACAAAACATTGGTACTGCATTAACAGATGAAGACAATAAGACTTCAATGGAACTTCAAATTTGGAAAGGCTCCATATTATTAAATCCCATAGGATGGATTTACAGAAACCAGTAACCAATTCGAATTCATTATGAAACACTGCACTCCCATACAAATTCGCTTTCACGACATTGATCAATTGGGGCACGTAAACAATGCCAATTACCTCACCTATTTTGAAGTAGCTAGAATGGCCTATTTTAAGACGCTTGTAAAGAAAGAAATAGACTGGGAATCAACCGGTTTAATACTTGCCAATACTTCTGTAAATTTTATTGTTCCTGTAATTATAAGTGATACTATTTCTGCTAAAACAAAATGTACGCGTATAGGAACAAAAAGTTTTGAATTAATTTACTCCATTGTTAAAATAAAGGACGGTATTGAAACGGAGGTATGCAATGGAAGTAGCGTATTAGTATGCTTTGATTACAAACTCAAAAAAACAATTGAAGTGCCCGAAGAATGGGTAAAGTTGTTAAGGGAATATGACGAAGTGCCTGTTTCCTAAGCGAAAAAACCTTTCAACTTCTCAACAGTATAATCTATCTCAGCTTTTGTATTGTATTTACTAAATGAAAAACGAATAGATGGTCGGTTCATATCACAACCAATATTACTCAATACGTGCGAACCTTGATTACTACCCGAAGTACAAGCACTTCCACCCGAAGCAGCAATGCCGGCAATATCTAAATTAAACAAGAGCATTTCCGCATTTTCGTGTTCGGGAAAACACACACTTAAAACAGTATACAAGGAATTGCTTTCGCCAGAGGTACCATTAAAAGAAACACTTGGAATCGCAACTTTTAATTGCTCAATCATATATGATTTTATTTCCTGTATATGCTTTTGGTGCGCTTCCAAATCTCGGTAAGCAATTTCCAATGCCTTTTCCAAACCAACTATACCGTATAAATTTTCGGTACCGCCTCGCATATTTCGTTCCTGCGAACCTCCGTGTATATAAGGATGCACTTTCACATTGCCATTTACATAAATAAATCCTACTCCTTTAGGACCATGAAATTTATGTGCTCCACAGGTTAAAAAATGAATGTGTACTTTTTGCAAATCAATGGCATAATGACCCATTGTTTGAACCGTATCGGAATGAAAAACAGCATCGTATTTTTTACACAACTCCCCTACTTCCTGCATTGGTAAAAGGTTTCCAATTTCATTGTTAGCGTGCATCAAGGAAACCAATGTTTTACCATTACTTTTTAGTAATTCTTCCAAGTGCTGTAAATCAACATTCGCATTCGGCAATAAATTAACATAGCTCAATTTTATTTTGCCTTGCTTTTCTAATGCCTCCAATGTATGGAGTACCGCGTGATGCTCAATTTTTGTAGTGATAGCGTGTACACAAGCCAAATCATTTACGGCACCAAAAATTGCCATATTGTCGGCTTCGGTACCACCTGAAGTAAAGAATATTTCGGAAGGAGAAGCGTTTAATAATTTAGCTACTGTCTTGCGCGAATTCTCAATCAATGCTCTTGTTTGTCTTCCAAAAGCGTGAATAGAAGATGGATTACCAAACTGGTTTTCCATTACCGGCAACATTGCATCCAACACTTCTTTATCAAGTGGTGTAGTGGCTGCATTATCTAAATATACTTTCATTGAATACAATTTAATTACTTCTGTGCTTCTGCTTGCTTAATAAATTCTTTGATGTCCATTATTATTTTTTCGGCCAAATTATCGGCAGTAGTTTCCAATTCACTTTCCGAATAAATGCGGATGATGGGCTCTGTATTTGACTTACGCAAGTGCACCCACTCCTTTCCGAATTCAATTTTAACACCGTCAACCGTATTGATGGGTTGCTTTTTGTATTTATTTTTTACGGCAAATAAAACAGCGTCTACATCTACCGTAGGCGTAAGCTCTATTTTATTTTTGGAGATATGGTAGTTCGGATATTTTGAACGCAACATAGAACAAGACTTCCCGTATTTTGCCAAATGTGTTAAAAACAAAGCTATTCCTGCCAATGCATCTCTTCCGTAATGCAACTCAGGATATATAACACCTCCATTGCCTTCTCCCCCTATAATCGCATTTGTTTCTTTCATCAGCTCCACTACATTTACTTCACCAACTGCTGCTGCGTTGTAAGTGCCTCCCGCTTTTTCAGTAACATCGCGCAAAGCGCGTGTAGACGATAAATTTGAAACCGTATTTCCTTTTGTATTACTCAATACATAATCGGCAACAGCAACCAAGGTGTATTCTTCACCAAACATTTCACCGTCTTCGCACACCAATGCTAACCTATCTACATCAGGGTCTACCACTATTCCCAGGTGTGCATTCTTTTTAACTACCTCTTTTGCTATGTCTCTTAAATTTTCGGGTAAGGGTTCCGGCTCGTGCGGAAAATGACCGTTCGGTTCGCAATACAATTCCACCACATCTTCCACTCCCAACGCTTTTAATAGCATAGGCACTGCAATACCTCCCGTTGAATTAACACAATCAATAACCACCCTGAATTTTTTTGCCTTTATCGCATCTTTATCCACCAGCGGAAGAGCCAATATTTTATCGATGTGCTTACTGATGTAAGTATTATCAAGTGTACACAATCCAAGTTTATTCACATCGGCAAAAACAAAGGCTTCTTTTTCTGCCAATTCCAATACCAGTTCACCGTCAAGAGCCGAAATAAATTCCCCCTTTTCATTCAGCAATTTCAAGGCATTCCACTGTTTGGGATTATGACTGGCAGTAAGTATAATGCCTCCGTTTGCTTTTTCATCCGGAACAGCAATCTCTACCGTTGGAGTTGTTGATAAGCCTATATCCACCACATCAATTCCCAATCCCATAAGGGTACCAATTACCAAACGGTTCACCATATCGCCCGAAATACGTGCATCCCTGCCAACCACAATTTTCACCTTGTTTTTATTGGCGCTGCGTTGTATTATCCAAGTACCGTAAGCAGCTGTAAATTTTACTACATCAATGGGACTCAATCCATCACCGGGCTTCCCACCTATTGTTCCTCTTATTCCTGAAATCGATTTTATTAAGCTCACTTTTAGTCTTTTTATGTTTGTAAAACGCAAAGATATAATTTTTGAATGCTGTTTTTAACATAGTTTTTCAACAAAGAGCTAGTTCTGTTTAAAATTATCACAAAGTATTAATGTTCAAAACTAGTTTAAGTCATTTGATTAAAAAACATAGCTTTGTAAAATGATTTTCAGTCCTAATATGTAAGTCAAAAACATTTACAGATTTATCTAAAAATGCATAAATCATAACTTTATTAAAACAAATAGCATTATGAAAAAGATTGGAATACTAATTATTTTTATGATAGTTGTTATAAAACTATTTGGTCAAGCACCAAAAATATATACAGAAACTGAGATACAGAATTATCTTTTGAAAAATGTACCCGCCTTAGATTACATTGAAGGAATTTGGAGTATTGAAAAAATGAATGCTATAGCCTATTACAAAAATAAATCATTAGGAATTAAGGATTGTCCAACCTGTATAGGGAAGACGTTTTCAATAATAAAAGCTGCAGACAAATATGAGGTATATTATAAATCTGAAGAGTACTTTATTGCTACAGGTGACTATTACGAAAGTAAGGGGATTCCTGGCAAATACTTTTACCATAATACTATTAGCAATATTCCTCATACAAGCAATGCGTTAATGGACGACTTATTTTCTCTTGAATACATAATAAAAATGGATTATAGGGCAGTTAGAGAACAAGAGATGTTTATTGCTATGGCTAAGCAAAGCGGAGAAAGTAACACAAACAATTTTGATGAAGAGAGTGAATATAAATACACAAAAATATTTCCAAAATATTCAGACTATCAAAATGCAACTGTATCGAAACCCAAACCTGTAAAATCAACAGGAACAGGGTTTGCCATATCTTTAAATGGATACATTGTTACAAATTATCATGTTATTGAAGGTGCTGAAAAATTAAGTGTACGGGGTATCAATGGCGACTTTACAAAAGTACTTAATGCTAAAACAATTCTAACTGATAAAAATAATGACCTTGCAATTATTCAAATTGAAGATGCATTATTTAAAACTTTAGGAACAATTCCATACTCGATAAAAACAACGACATCAGAAGTTGGAGAACAAATTAATGTATTGGGTTATCCATTGACAGCAACAATGGGAGAAGAGATAAAATTCACTAATGGAATTATTAGTTCAAAATCAGGTTTCCAAGGCGACATTACTTGTTACCAATGCTCTGCCCCTATACAGCCTGGTAATAGTGGTGGACCAATGTTTGATAAAAATGGGAATATTGTCGGAATAATTAATGCAAAACACACAAATGCTGAAAATGTTTCCTATGCTATAAAATCATCATATTTATTGAATTTAATTCAATCGCTGCCGAATCCACCAAAGAATTCTATTAACACTCTTAGCAACAAATTACTTATAGAGCAAGTTAAAGTCATTAGCAAATTCGTATTCATAATTGAAAAATCATAATTATGGCAACTCCCTTTAATGAAAAATAACTATTTATTAGTTTCCACCTATCCCTGTAAGCATCTAAATTTCTCATTTTTTAACAGAAAGACACGCGCTGATTAGTTTATTAATGATACATAATAATAAAACCGAGTAAAATTTATCCGGCTTTTATAAAACGCATTTTTGAATAAATATTCTTTATGTACATTTGAAAAATGTAGGAGTTCATAGTTACAGATAAGTGTTACCATAACCTTTTTTCTGTTTATATGAAAATACAAGGTGAATTTAAAGTAACTATTTCCAACAAAGAAATGGTCTTGTTAGTTATCATTCTGAGAGCAATCAAAAGTTTGTTCTACCCCTACTGGCGCGCACTTGCAGTGCGTGACCCTAATGTAATTTCTATTTTACTATTTTTGGAAGATGTCAGAGAAGTATAAATTTAGGGATTCGGAGGGCATTTATTTTGTAACACCAACAATTGTAGGCTGGATTGATGTATTTACAAAAAAGGAATACTGTGAAATAATTCTTGAAACAATTCGCTTTTGTCAAAAAGAAAAGGGCTTAGTTGTTCACGCTTGGTGCATTATGAGCAGTCATTTACATATAATTGTGAGTAGTAATGAAAATAAGTTACAAGACATAATGAGAGATTTTAAAACATTTACAAGCAAAGCAATTACTAAACAAATTGAACAAGGTAATGATAGTCGAAAGGAATGGATGCTAGAAATATTCAAATTAGAAGCGAGTAAAATAAAAAGAGCATCTAATTACAAGGTATGGCAAGATGGCAATCATCCGATACAGCTAGACACAAATAAACTGTTAGACGATAGACTAAATTATCTTCATCAAAACCCTGTTGAGCAAGGTCTTGTTTATAATGATTATGATTACATTTATAGTTCGGCAAAAGATTATGCAAACGAAACAGGGCTTTTAGAAATTGAATTGATTCCCTGAGGAGTATGAGAGCAGTAATGTATAATATGGTCACGCACTACAAGTGCGCGCCAGTAAAGGGATATTAATTTAATAGTTGGAAAGAAAAACATTTACGTTTACGGCAATAATTATCAAGGCACCATCAAATTCGATAGAAAAACACTTCGACCATCTACAGACAAATAAATCAAAATGAATAGATATACAGCGATACTATTATTTACTCTTCACTTTTGTGTCTCTTGTAAAGAGGATGTAAAAAAAGAACCAATTGAAAAAAGGAGGGTAACAGAAGCAAAATGGATGTTTTATGAATCCAACTTTCAAGATGAAAAAACTATATGTTCCAGAAAGGGATTAGAAGTACTAGACATTAATATATGTTTTATTGATAGTATTTCTTATACGGAAAAATATATTGGAGACACCCTAGAAATTGTCGTGCACCCTTTTATGAATGATTATAAAAGATGCTTTCCAGAAGGTGACGGATGCCTCAATCTATTCGGATTTTTTCCAAATATTGACACCGTTTCGTACCGTGCAAATGAGGATGCAACTATTACTAAACGAATAATTGAAAATGATTCGATAACAGCTTCCTTTTCTTGGATGGGGGTTAATACTAGAGCAATTCAAAAACCATTATTCAGAGAGTTTATTATTAAAAACAAGGATAAGATAAATTCTTGGCTTAAAAAAGAGGCTACAAAGAGGGGTTATATATAGAACAAAGAGTTCGAAAAACTAATTTCATTGTTCTAATTGTGTTTAAATTTCTTACTCAGTTGTAAAAACCAAACCCACCTCCAACACATCCACCACCGAAGCATAGGTATTGTCCACAACTTTTTGGATGTTGTTTGGCGCTATCCATTCTACAGCAGTTATGCCTTCTTCTAATTGAGGCACTGTTATGGAGTTACCATTGTAAGCCATCCTAAACCAATGTGTTTTTTTTAATATATCTTTTCCTTTGTGATGATAAGTGTGATAGGTAGCAGGCAGTTCATCCAACAAGTTAATTTCGCTTATGCCACATTCCTCCTCTACTTCTCTAATAGCAGCCGCTTTTATTTCTTCACCCGCTTCTACTTTCCCTTTTGGCAAATCCCATTTACCCAAACGGTATATAAAAAGGATTTCGTTACTACCATTTTTCACCAATCCTCCTGCCGCTTCAATTATTTTATACAAGGATGAAAATTCTTTCCACAAAAAAGCTAAATCGGTATGCCACACCACCATAGAAAAAATGGCACTGTTGTGCTCCAAGGATAAAATCCATTCGTGTAACAATGCAACAGTCTGATACTCTTCAACAATAGCACAATGTTTTAGCGAATCAAGCTTTGATTGTGAAGTTAAAAAAAGTGGTTTATCGTTAATAAAAACTTTATACATTTGCCTTATGAAAATAACTGATGGGTCATCTGAAAAAATAGCAGAATTTCTACTACAAATTAAAGCAATTAAATTACAACCAACTAATCCTTTTACTTGGGCATCGGGTTGGAAATCGCCCATATATTGTGATAACCGCGTAACCTTGTCACATCCTAAAGTACGTACCTACATTCGTGAGCAATTGGTAAAATCAATTATTGCTGAATTTGGCAAACCGGATGTGATTGCCGGGGTTGCAACAGGTGCAATTGCTCAAGGTGCATTGGTTGCCGAAGCAATGGGATTGCCTTTTGTTTATATACGTTCATCAGCGAAAGAGCACGGTATGGGGAACCTCATTGAGGGCGAAATCAAAAAAGGACAAACCGTTGTTGTTATTGAAGATTTAATATCAACCGGACAAAGTAGTCTGAAAGCCGTTAACGCTTTAGTAGCAGAAGGCTGTGTTGTAAAAGGAATGGCTGCAATTTTTACCTATGGGTTTAAAACTGCTACTGATAATTTCAAAAAAGCAAAATGTAAATTAATTACACTAAGCGACTACGAAACACTTGTTAAAGAAGCTGTACGGTCGAATTATGTTACGGAGAAGGATATTAAATCCTTGAAGGAATGGCGTGAGAATCCCTCAGAATGGTTAAAATAAAACAGTTAAAACTACATTATGTCAAACGTACGAATAGAAAGCGAAAAGGTTGAGGTAAATAAATCAGCAACTGAAATTTATACTTTTTTAAGCGATTTTAATAATTTCCAACGTTTAATGCCACCGCAAGTTACAGAGTGGAAATCAACAACGGACGAATGCTCTTTTAACATCAATGGAATGGCAACCATTGGAATGAAGATAATTGAAAAAACACCTCATTCGAATATAAAAATAAGCTCAAACGGTAAGGTCCCTTTTGATTTTACACTCACTATTTCATTACAAGAAATTGATGCAAGTAAATGTTCTGGTCAAATGGTGTTTGAATCAGAAATGAACCCAATGATGAAAATGATGGTTGAAAAACCGCTTGGTAACTTCTTCAATATGCTTACCCACAAACTGAAGGACATAAACAGCTAATGGATGCAGCAATTACGCTTTCTATTCAAGTATCTTAAGTATTACTTTACTGCCAAAACAAAGTACAGCATACACTCTCCTTTTGTTTACGATTTATTAACCAATACCATTCAAAACGAAAACAGGTATTACTGTTATGGAGCCATTGAAAGGTTAAGAGAGCTTCAACTGCAAGACCACACAAAAATAAAACGAACAGATTTTGGAGCAGGTTCATTAAAAAATAATGCTACCGAGCAATCCATCAGCAGCATCACAAAAAATGCAGCAAAGCCTTTTAAATATGCTTCACTTATTTTTCGTTTAGCAAATAAATTTCAACCCAACAGCATAATCGAATTGGGAACATCCTTGGGAATAAGCACTTGTTACTTATCCTTTGCAAAGCAAAATGCAACAATAATTACGATTGAAGGTTGTCCTGAAACAGCTGCCATTGCTACACAAAATTTCAAAAAGTTAAAATTACAAAACATCGAACAGGTAATTGGAAATTTTGATACTGTTTTACCTAATGTATTAACAAAAATAAAAAAACTCGACTTCGCATTCATCGATGGTAACCACCAGGAAAAACCAACACTCGATTATTTCAACCAATGTATTCCTTATATACACAACAACAGTGTTCTTATTTTTGACGATATCCATTGGAGCAAAGGAATGGAGAATGCTTGGGCGGAAATAAAAAAGGATGAAAGAGTGACCTTAACCATTGATTTATTCTTCATTGGTATTGTTTTCTTTAATACTAACTTTACCAAAGAAAATTTCACTATCAAATACTAACATACATTTTAAATGCAACTAAAACTCACCCGCCCGATAGCCTTTTTTGATTTAGAAACCACAGGAGTAAATGTTGCTTCCGACAGAATTGTTGAACTCTCCATCCTAAAAATAAGTCCCGATGGAAGTAAAGAAGTAAAAACAAAACGCATCAATCCAACAATTCCAATTCCTGTTCAAAGTTCACTGATACACGGCATTTACGATAAAGATATTGCAAATGAACCAACGTTTAAGTCAATCGCAAAAAGTTTGTCTACCTTTTTAAACGACTGTGATTTGGCTGGATACAATTCAAATAAATTTGATGTCCCTATTCTTGTGGAGGAATTTATGCGGGCTGAAGTTGACTTTGACATTAAAGGAAGAAAATTGGTGGATGTACAAAACATTTTTCATCAAATGGAACAGCGCACATTAAAGGCTGCTTATAAATTTTATTGTGGAAAAGACATTATCAACGCACACAGTGCACAAGCCGATATTGAAGCAACTTACGAGGTTTTGTTGGCACAATTGGACAAATACGAAAACGTTGAAATAGAAGACAAAGCAGGAAAAAAAATAACACCCGTTGTAAACAATGTGGATGCCTTGCACGAATTCACTTACCTAACAAAAAATGTAGATTTGGCCGGTAGAATTATATTTAACGACAAAGGGGTTGAAGTTTTTAATTTTGGAAAACATACAGGAAAAGCTGTTGAAGATGTATTGAAAGCAGAACCCTCTTACTATTCTTGGATGATGAATGGAGACTTCCCTTTATACACAAAAAAAATGCTGACGAGTATTAAGCTAAGGGCATTAAATAACAAAGAGTTGTAATCACAACAAACCTTGTTTTAGTTTAGTATAAGCAACCGTGAATTCGGCCTTCAAACGATTAATAATTTCTTCACAAGGAAGAATGTCATTTATTAATTCCACACTTTGCCCTGCACACCAAAGTGTTTCGTAACTGCCAGGTTTCACACTTTTCTGAAGTTCCTTCATCCCCTTTAACTGCACCAACATTTTAAAATATTTTTTGAATGTACTGCTCGTTGAAAGTTTTCTCTCCAACCAATTTTGAGTATATCCAATTTTTTGAGCATAAGGTGTATTGATAATCGTACAAGGTGTTCCGGATATTTTGGTGGTTAATACGATGTCTTCCATTTTTGAGTTTACTATTGCATCCTTATAGTCTTGACTTACAGCTGCTTCAGTAGAAGCAATAAAACGTGTCCCTATTGAAACAGCTTCTGCACCTAAAGACATCATCGATAAAATTCCTGCGCCATCAGCTATTCCACCTGCAGCAATAACAGGGATTTTGGAAAATTTATTGTGCAATGCTGGCACTAAAACTTGCAAGGGATAAGGACCAGCGTGACCACCCGCACCTTGTCCAACTGCAATAAATCCATCACAATCAAGTGAAGCGCATTTTTCTGCATGTTGTAAATTGGTTACATCGCAAAAAACCTTGGCACCATAACTATGCGCTTTTTCTATCACTTCCTTTGGATTTCCTAATGAAGTAATATAAAAAGGAACCTTAGCTTCTACACAAATTTCCAAGTGACTCGAGTATAAAGGATTTGTTTTTTGAACAATTAAATTTACTCCATAAGTACCTTTAGGATACTTTACTTTATAATCATTCAATTCTTTTAACATTTTTTTAAGTTCACCTTCTTTTCTATAATTCAAAGTAGGGAAAGCACCCGCAATGCCTGATTTTATAGCCGATTTTAACATACCTTCATTACTCACCAAAAACATAGGAGCCATAATTACTGGGAATTCAATATCCAACAATTCGGTTATTTTATTTTTAATTGTCATTTTCGAGATAAATCATTAAATTTGAGTAAATAAATCAAGTAAATATCAACAATTTAAACGGAATTACTTATGGCTTATAGTAGAATTTTTGATCTGCTTGACAATCAAATAAAAAAATTCAATAAACCTGATGCACTGTGTGGCAAAGAGGATGGGAAATGGATAAAGTATAGTGCATCTGAAGTTATTACTACTAGTAATAATTATAGTTATGGTTTGTTAAAAATGGGTCTCCAGAAAAATGACAAAATAGCCATTATCTCAAACAACCGTCCCGAATGGAACATTGCGGATATGGCAATAATACAAGCCGGTGGTATTGATGTACCTATCTATCCTACAATTAGTGACCACGATTTAAATTTTATCTTAAAAAATGCTGAAGTAAAATATGTGTTAGTGTCCAGTATGGAAATCTATCAGAAGGTAGTAAATGCTATTTCTGATAATCCAAATGTTTTGGCAATACACAGTTTCGATAAATTAGAGGGAGTAAATCATTGGTCGGAGATTATTGAATTAGGAGTCGCAAATCCTGTTCCTGATAAATTGAACGAAATAAAAAGTGCAATTAAGACAGAAGATTTGGCAACTTTACTTTACACATCAGGAACTACAGGAAATCCCAAAGGTGTAATGCTTGCCCATATGAACTTGATGAGTAATTGCGAAGATTGTAACCATTTATGTCCTGTTGGACCAGAAGGTGTAGCATTGAGTTTTTTACCCTTGAATCACGTGTACGAAAGAATGCTCACCTATTTGTATCTGTTTAAAGGAGTTTCTATTTATTATGCTCAAAGCATTGAAACAATTGGTGATAACTTAAAGGAAATACAACCACATATATTTTCTACTGTTCCGCGATTACTTGAAAAAGTATACGATAAAATCACCGCTAAAGGTGGCGAACTAACTGGTACAAAAAAGAAACTTTTTTTCTGGGCATTGAATTTAGGTTTACGATATGAACTTGATGGAGCAAATGGTTGGTGGTATGAAGTACAATTAAAACTGGCAAACAAAATTATATTTAACAAATGGCGTGAGGCGCTTGGGGGAAACGTGCAAGTTATTGTATCGGGTGGTGCGGCATTGCAAGCCAGATTGGCAAGGGTGTTTTGGTCGGCAAATATTCCGGTATTAGAAGGTTATGGATTAACGGAAACATCACCTGTTATTGCAGTAAATAGCTTGGAAGCCAGAGGTGCTAAATTTGGAACAGTAGGTACAGTAATAAAAAATGTAACTGTAAAAATAGCTGAGGATGGAGAAATTATTGTAAAAGGCCCCAACGTTATGTTAGGCTATTATAAAAATCAAGAAGCTACCGATGAAGCAATTGATAAAGAGGGTTATTTCCATACCGGGGACATTGGCGTTTTTGAAAATGAAAAATATTTGAAATTAACTGATAGAAAAAAAGAAATTTTTAAAACTTCTGGAGGAAAATACATAACACCACAGCAAATAGAAAACAAATTAAAAGAATCGCGCTTTATTGAACAAGCTATGATTATTGGTGAAAATCAAAAATTTGCTGCTGCTTTTATAGTTCCAAGTTTCCAATCAATTAAGGAGTGGTTTGAACGAAAAGGGATAATGTTGAAAGAAAAAGATGAAATGATAAAACATCCTGAAGTTATTAATAAACTAAAAGAGGAAGTTGAAATCGTGAATAAATCTTTAGCGCAATATGAAAATATTAAAAGATTTGAATTGGTAAATAAAGAATGGACAATTGATGGTGGTGAGCTTACGCCTAAGATGAGTATGAAAAGAAAAGTAATACTTCAAAAAAATCAATCATTATTCGATAAAATATACGAAACAAATAAATAAACCAATGAGATCCCTTTCCAAAATATTATTTCTCACATTGTCATTCAGCATTTGCTTTACGCTGAATGAACCTGTAAATGCTTCAAAAGAAAAAAAGAAAAAAAAGGAACCTGAAAAAAAAGACGATAAACCAGTTGAACAAAAGGGAATTGCCGAACTTACTAAAAAGTGCAAAGCTATATCCGGCTTGTTTACTATTTATCAGGACACTACAACAGGTTCGTGCTTTATTTTGGTAAAAAAGGAGCAATTGGAAAAGGAGTTTATCTACTTCTCGCATTCAACAGACGGTGTTGCAATGGCAGGAGCATTTAGAGGTTCTTATAGAGACACAAAAATTTTTAAGATTAAAAAATATTTTAATAAAATTGAATTCGTTTGGCAAAACACCTCTTTCTATTTTAATCCAAACAATGAAATCAGTAAATCGGCTAATGCGAATGTGAGCAATGGTACGCTTACCAGTCAAACTATACTGGCAGAAGATAAAGTAAAAGGAGATATGCTCATTAAAGCAGATGATTTATTTCTTTCAGAAGCCCTTGACCAAATAAAAGGCAGTGCAAGTTATTTAGGCTCACTCAGCAAGGAAAAAACAAAATATGCAGGTATAAAATCCTATCCCAAAAATACCGATGTGGTAGTAGAATATGTTTACGATAACCCAATGCCAAATATGCACAGTGGTGGTGATGTTGCAGATGACAGATATGTTAGCTTAAAGTTGCAACACAGTTTTATTGAAGTGCCTAAAAACAATTTTATTCCACGCAAAGACGATCCTAGAGTAGGTTATTTCAGCACACAAACTACTGATATGACTTCAATAAGCGCTACACCTTACCGAGATTTTATTAATCATTGGAACCTGGAAAAAAAGGACAAAAATGCACTTGTTTCAGAACCTGTAGAACCTATAACTTGGTGGATTGAGAATACAACACCAAAAGAATACAGACAAACAATATTGGATGCCGGAAATCGATGGAATGAAGCTTTTGAAACTGCAGGATTCAAAAATGCAGTGGTAATGAAAGTTCAACCCGATGATGCAGAATGGGAAGCTGGAGATATTCGTTACAATGTTTTACGTTGGACATCTTCATCAAAACCCTACTTTGGGGGTTATGGACCTTCATTTGTAAATCCTCGTACCGGTGAAATAATGGGTGCCGATATTATGTTGGAATATATCTTTGTAACAAACAAGCTTAAGTTAGAAAGAACATTGGTTGCATCTGCCATTGAAACTGAAATTGAAGAAGCAGGAAATGATATGAATCATTTTTGTTCACTTGGAGACCACTTACATTTGTCAAACCTATTTGGTATGTATGCACTCAGTGCAAATGATGCTGGACCCGAAGTAAAAGATGACTTTTTAAAACAATCGCTCTATTACTTGGTTCTACACGAAATGGGACACACTATGGGATTGACACACAATATGAAAGCAACACAATTATATTCACCTGCTGATATTCATAACAAATCATTGACAGAGAAAACGGGTATACAAAGTTCTGTTATGGATTATCCTTCAGCAAACATTTCGTCAGACAAAAGTAAACAAGGATACTACTTTACACAACATCCTGGTCCTTATGATAAATGGGTAATAGAATATGCCTATTCACAAGCACTTTCTGATTCAACGTCAGAAGAAAACAGATTAAAATCTATTCTTTCAAGGTCAACTGAACCTGCACTAATGTATGGCAATGATGCCGATGATATGAGAGGTCCGGGAAGTGTAGCAATGGATCCTAGAGTAATGATTGATGATTTAACAAACGATGCTATCACTTATTCCATTGACAGAATCAAATTTGCTCAGGAAGTAGGACTAAAACTGAAACAAAAATACAACAGTCCCGACAAATCCTACCAAGAATTGCAAAATCAGTTTTTTATTACCAATTCACAAATACATTTGTCGGCAGGAATTATATCTCGCTATGTTGGTGGTATTTATGTAGACAGAGGATTCGTTGGTCAAAAAGGAGCGACACAACCATATACTCCTGTTTCTTACAAAGACCAAAAACGTGCTATGGAAGCACTCTCTAAATACATCTTTTCGGCACAAGCAATGCAATACCCAAAAGAATTATATGGCTATCTCCAAAGTCAACGAAGAGGCTTTAGTACCGGTGAAGACCCTCGCATTCACGAAAGGGTATTAAATGTTCAAAAAAGTGTTTTTGATCATTTGTTGAGTACTCAAGTATTAAAAAGAATTAACGATTCAGAAATTTACGGCAATGAATACAAGTTGTCTGAAATGATGAATGATATAACTAATGGCGTATTTAAAGAGGACATCACAACCAATGTAAGTTCATTCAGGGAAAACTTACAATTAGAATATGTTTCACGTTTGTGTAGTATAATAAACCCTACAACATCTAGTAAATATGATTACCGTACGCAGTCAAACGTGTTAGCGCAATTAAAAAACATACAAAAAATGGTTGCTGCAAATCCGGGACTAAATAATGAAACAAAAATACACAGACAACATATTTTATTCAAAATTGATAACGCATTAAAACAAAATAAATAATACTAACCAATTCATTCTTACTTAGTGGCTGGTGAAGCAAGCAGAGGGATAATGAAAAACAAAAACAAGCAATAATGGCAAAGAAAGGAACTATACGTTTTATAAACAAAGACAGATCGCAATTTTTTAATACACTGAAAGTAAATGTGGATGAGTATTTCACACAGAATAACATTTCAAAAAATGGTAATGCAACAATGGTCATAAAAACAATTGTATTGTTAAGCGCCTATATTGTTCCCTATTTAATAATGTTATTGTTTCCACAGCCTTTATATATGATGATATTATTGTACTCATTAATGGGTTTAGGTATGGCTGGTATTGGAATGTCAATTATGCACGATGCAAATCACAATGCCTATTCTTCGAATCAAACTATTAATAAATTGTTGGGGTATACATTAAACTTGGCAGGAGGCAATGTGTTTAATTGGAAATTACAACACAATGTT
>CAIMGI010000008.1 GCA_903840505.1 uncultured Bacteroidota bacterium | reverse complement strand
TTGCCAAGGAAGACAGGTTTTTTGCATATCCCAATAATTACAATCATTATGTAACTTATTATCGCAACACCTTTCAACACGGTGGAGTTTCATTAGAAGAAATGATTATTCCTTTCGTAAGTTTAAGTGCTAAGTAATTACCATTGTCAACAACAAAAGAAATACAAGTTGATAGTTTACACGATTTAGAACAAGCAGCGCAAGAGTTGCTTGACTTTTCTAATGGTATGAAAGTAATACTTTTTTATGGAGAGATGGGCAGTGGAAAAACTACTTTTATCAAGGCTATTTGTAAAGCTTTAGGAGTAAAGGAAAATACATCCAGTCCTACTTTTTCAATTGTGAACGAATACCTTTCGGATACTAATAATGTAATTTACCATTTTGATTTTTACCGTTTAAAAAATGAACAAGAAGCCTACGATATGGGCTGTGAAGAATATTTTTATTCGGGAAATTATTGTTTTATAGAATGGCCAGAAAAAACCCCTTCACTCATTCCTGAGCAAGCTGTATCAGTATCAATAGAAGTGTTGGAAAATGAAAAAAGAGTTTTTCGTTTTCTCTACTAAAGAAAACGAAAAACGCCAATCAGTATTTACTGTTTAATAAATGTTCTATTTATGATTTGATTGCCTGTATTCAATTTAAGTAAATACAAACCGGCATTCACATTTTCAAAATCAGTTACAGGTATTGTGTAATCACTTGCTTGTAAAAAGCCAAGTTCCTTTTTTAGTACAAGCTGACCATTGGCATTGTATATTTCGTAAGAAATAGTGTTGGCTTGATTCAGCAAAAAGTTAATGTTTAAGGTTTGTTGTACTGGATTTGGATATAAAACCAAGTAAGCTTCTTTAGCAGTATTTTCTTCGGTACCAACCGAATGGCAATTACCCGGTAAATTGGCATCTATCCAAGTTATCCTGCGGTGAAGCCAGTCTTTTACATACCTATATTCTTCCTCAAAAGTAATGGGTACGGGGAGCGGTGAATAATTGTTGTAACAATCAAAGCAACTTGGGTTTAATAATTGAGGATACAAAGTGAATTGCCGTTGACTAGCCTCTTTGAGCGAGTCGTGCATAACATCCATAATGCTATTTACGTAAACAGTGTCGAAAGTTTTTGTCCTTAACCAATCATAACGGCAGCGTGTTTTATTGGCGAAATTACTGTCTTCCATTAATCGATTCATAAACAAGGTTGTATTTCCTATACCACCTAAATAGTAGATAAACCCATTGTCGACAGCACCGTACCAAGGACTTGTTCCAAAAGCGTAATTATAATCCCACACGGGTCCGGCTTTTAATTGACCACTATCGTTACTAATATTCTCTTTATGAAAGTAGGTGCTTCTTGCATAAGAGTCTTGGTTACGACCGAAATCAACAATTAGCAAATAGTCAATAAAAGTTGATGTTTTGATGTATTTGTTGTAGCCTTGGGATGGGTCAGCAAAGTTTGCACCGTATAAAGCGGTACTAAAATCATTAAAGTACTGATCGATGTAATTTTGTTGTTGAAAAGTAGGATTTTTGGGGTATTTGGGTGGGAAACCATATTCTACAATATAACCTCCGGTTAAGCTGTCACCTGCATTGTCATCAATATCCATTTTGTCGATATTCACCCTGTTTTTTCCTCTTTTAATATTTTCCATTAAAGCATAAACACCCACATATTGTCCATTAAGCGTTACTTCACAAAAGCGCATTCTAGGTGCCCAATGTCCCATTTCCGACATTAATCGATATATCAAATAATTACGAATCATAGATTTATCGTTGTAGGGAGCATATAGTATCCATTCATCTTCGGCAGGCATTCCCAAAAGTGGAACTTTGATTGAAGCATCGGTTGCAGCATCAACTGTTTCCAATAGCCACGATTTTTGACTGTATACTTGAGATAGGGCACCGCGTTGTTCGATTAATATTTTTCCAAAATAACCCGTGTATGGGTCTGTAACGTTATTTCTGCCTGTTGGGTTATCAATAATTCCCATTACACAAGGAACTTTAGGTTCATCGGGTATTCCAACACCACCGAAGGTTTTAAGAACAACAATAGGTAAGTTTGAAGATGTAAAAACTTGCGCTTTTACAACTGAAAATAATATAATTAACGCGAGTGTAATTTTTGATTTCATAGTATGACAGTTTATTCAAAGGTAAGGAATAAATGGAATAATATAGCATAACACTTGCAAGAATTAAGTTGTTTCATAGCTATTTAAGCCTTAAATTTGCAAACGGAATTTTCATTAAAAGTTGCTTTTTATATGCTTTCTTCAAAAAATATTTTACTGTCAATGCAAAAGCAAGGTGGTTTGATGCCACAAGAGGAAATGCTTGAGGTCGCGAATCGCAAAGGTCAATTGTATATTGGTTTACCGAAGGAGACAACCTTTCAAGAAAATAGAATTGCACTTGTTCCTGATGCAGTTGCTTTGTTGGTTTCAAACGGACACAATGTGGTGGTTGAAACCAATGCAGGTAAAAATGCCAATTTTGATGACAAGGATTACAGTGAAGCCGGGGCACAAATTGTATATAGCACCCAAGAAGTGTTTAAGGCAGATATTATTCTAAAGGTAGCACCTCCATCAACCGATGAGATTGCAATGATGAAGAACAAGCAAACGCTTATTTCAGCATTACAGCTTACTGTGCAGCCCGATAATTTTGTGAAAAGTTTGATGGATAAAAAAATTACGGCTATTGCTTTTGATTACATTAAAGACAAGGATGGTATTTTTCCAATTATCCGTTCAATGAGTGAAATTGCAGGAAATACATCTATATTAATCGCTGCGGAATATTTAAGCAATATCAATAATGGACAAGGTGCTATGTTTGGAGGTATAACAGGTACTTCACCTACGGATGTAGTTATTTTAGGTGCCGGTACTGTGGGTGAATATGCTACCCGTGCAGCATTGGGATTGGGAGCGCAAGTAAAGGTGTTTGATAATTCGGTTTATAGATTAAGAAGATTACAAAGTGATATAGGAAGCAGGGTATTTACATCCATATTGCAACCTAAGGTATTAATGAAAGCCTTAAAAACTGCTGATGTAGTGATTGGTGCAATTCGTGCCCCACACGGGAGAACACCTTGTGTAGTTACCGAAGAAATGGTGAGCGATATGAAATACGGTTCGGTAATAATTGATATTAGTATTGACCAAGGTGGTTGTTTTGAAACATCTGAAGTTACGAATCATACCAAACCAGTTTATAGAAAATACGGTGTTATACATTATTGTGTACCCAATATAGCATCGCGTGTTTCGCGAACTGCATCCTATGCTTTGAGTAATGTTTTTGCACCTATGTTGCTAGGTATTGGGGAAGAAGGTGGTATTGAAAATATGCTGCATTCTGATAGTGGTGTACGACACGGAACATATATTTATAATGGTATTCTTACCAACCAGTTTTTGGGTGAAACCTATGATTTACCATACAAGGACATTGATTTATTAATGGCTGCCATTTAATTTTTAAAACAATAATCGTGGAGAATAAAAGAAGAATAAGGCTTTTTACTATTGGTGTTGTAATAGGAAGTATTGTTATGTATTTTGCTGTTTTTAGAAGTAGAAATGTATTCAAATCTCCCCAAGATGTTGTGTTGGGTAAAATGGTCGATCATCCAATGAAAACAACCGATTTGGCTGCTTGTAAATTGGGCTGCTATAAATTGGGCGGAGGCGATCTTAAGTTGTATTTCCAAAAAGCCGATGTAAGTTTTAGTGATAGTAAAACACACCAAAAACCTTGGCCCATTTATACAATTAACAGTGAGCCTTATACTTTTTATTGCGAGATGGGAGAAGATCAGAATAGGCTTATTGATATTGTTAGGATGGATGGTACTGACACCTGTGGGTGTAAATAATTTTCACAATGCAGTTTAATTTCAGAGAATTTTTTACGGTAACAATGATTCTGTTTGCCGTAATTGATGTAATTGGTTCAATTCCTGTTATTATTGATTTGCGCAGCAAGGTAGGTGAGGTACAGTCGGGAAAAGCATCTTTGGCATCACTTCTTATTATGCTTGTTTTCTTTTTTATAGGAGATAGCATACTTGAGTTGATTGGACTTGACATAAGTTCTTTTGCCATTGCGGGTTCGCTCGTAATATTTTTTATTGCCATTGAAATGATTTTAGGGGTGAGATTATATAAGGACAGTGTGCCTGAAACAGCTTCCATTGTCCCCATTGCATTTCCTTTGATAGCCGGAGCGGGAACGCTTACTACTTTACTTTCTATTAAAGCAGAATACCATACTGTAAATATTATTGCCGCGATAGTGGTAAATGTTTTTTTTGTTTACTTGGTTTTGAGGAATGTAAAATACCTGGAGAAGATATTGGGCAATGGTGGAATAAATATTTTGCGAAAAGTATTTGGTATAGTATTATTGGCAATCGCCATTAAGTTGTTTAGAACAAATACCGGTTTTTAAATTTGTTTCGGAAATGATGCTTCTTCTGTTTTTATTGAATCTGAAACAAGTTTGTTGATTTCATTTATTTCATCTGTAGTTAAGTTTCGCCATTTTCCTGTTTTTAAATCACCCAAGCTAACATTCATTATTCTGGTCCGTTTTAAGGTAATCACATTGTAGTTTAAATAACTGCACATTTTTCGTATTTGCCGATTTAAACCCTGCGTTAAAATTATTTTGAAAGTTAAATTGCTTTCTTTTTGTAGAATACATTTTTTTGTAACAGTATCTAAGATTGGTATTCCATTGCTCATTTTTGTAATAAATTCATTGGTAATGGGTTTATTCACAGAAACAATGTATTCCTTTTCGTGGTTATTACCGGCACGTAGTATTTTGTTTACAATGTCACCATCGTTGGTTAAAAATATAAGTCCTTCCGAAGGATTATCCAATCTGCCAATAGGGAATATCCTTTTAGGATGTTTAATAAAATCAATGATGTTGTTTTTTTCATTCGTATCGGTGGTGCAGGTTATTCCTACCGGCTTATTGAAAGCAATATAAATAGTAGCTTCTTTTACTGCTATTGCTTTTCCATTCACCAATACACTATCGCTTGAAACTACCTTTGTTCCGAGGGATGCAACAGTTCCATTAACAGAAACTTTCCCTGCTTCAATGAGTCTGTCGGCTTCCCTTCGAGAACACATTCCTGTGTCGCTAATGTATTTGTTAAGTCTTATGTTTGCTGTAGTTTCGATTGTGTATAGGTTAAAAAGAATAGTTTTCAAATTTAAAAATAAAAAAAGAGGCTGCTTATTTGCAGCCTCTTTCAATCAAAGTTTTATTATTTATTCCTTCACAATTTTAAATGTATTCGGAACACCGTTTAC
>CAIMGI010000007.1 GCA_903840505.1 uncultured Bacteroidota bacterium | reverse complement strand
TCTGTAATAGATACATCACCCGTAGAAACAATTTTACCTTTTTTACAAGAATAAAAGGTTATACTCATAGCCAGTGCCACTGTACCTAAGACTGCTAATTTTACTGTGTTCATTTTTTTATATTGTTTAACATTGATTCATATTTATATATGACAAGAATGTAAATCACTTCCTTTCTTTTAAAGAAAATAATTTTGCAATTTCAGTAGTTAATTCGTCAAAATCCCCTTTTTGATTTGGTTTACACAGTTTTTTTATTTCTAAAAAATGATTGTAATTTATATGTTCTGCAATAAATTGTTGTTTCGAAATGAGAGAAATAAGTGAATCTGTTTTTGAAGAATCTTGCTGATATTTAAGTTGTTCATACAATTTACTTCTTAACGTATTCATAGAAACTTCATTTTTATTTATTGCTTTTCTATGTTGTTGAACATATACTTCGTAATCTTCTATTTGCTCCTTATCAAAATGCAATTTGTCAATGATTGTATTTTTTGGACCATCTTTTCTATTATGATCTCTGAACATCATAAAAAACATAATACCATTGGATATTAATAATCCAACAATAATTAATATTAAAAATTTAGATTTATTCATTGTATAAAATATTATTGGTTATAGATACATAGCTTCCAACATCTTGTTTATTACTTTTTTCATTATAAAACACATAGTATTCAAAAGAAATAAATAGTATAAATAAACAAGCTGCTGCTCTTACCCAATTCAAAGGGATAATGTTTTTATTATTTAAACTACTTAATGTTAAACTTTGCAAGTTTGCATTTGGTTCTACCGCTTTTATATTAGCTAAATATTCAAATACCTGTTTCATATCAATATTAGACGAGCTTTTCATAATCATCCTTTTTTGTTTATTAAATTTTCTAAATTCTTTTTAGCTCTTTGAAACAAAGACTCTAATGCTTTTACATTTAAGTTCATTATTTCAGCAGTTTCTGTTTGTGATTTACCTTCAATTTTAAGTAAAATTATGGCAGTTTTTTGATTATCAGAAAGCTGGTTTATTGCCATAAATATTTTTTGACAGGCTTCCTTTTGTTCTAATTCGATTCCGGGGTGATTAAAATTGGCAGGTTCAAACTTGAATTTTTCATCGTTTAAACTAAATATATTTGAAAAAAAAATTCTTTTATAAGTCTTTTTTGCTTTTATAAAATCTAAAGATTGATTTATCGTAATTCTATAAATCCAAGTCTTTATGTTTGCTTGATTTTTGAATGAATTGAGATTGTTATACACTTTTACAAAAACATCTTGGGTTATTTCTTCGGCATCTTCAACATTCTGAACATACTGTAAAGCTAGGTTAAATACCATTTTGTGATGCTCAAAATAAATTTCTTCTAATGTCATTATTTTAATGTTCTATCCTATAAAGATGTCTTAATAAGAATTAGACGAGTTTTTAAGTAGTTTCCTTTGCAGGTGGGTATCTTTTTACAATGACGCACAACTCATTTATATGGGAAGTTTTTGAAAGAAAAATTTCCCATATATCACCAATTCGGACATATTGAGGAAGTTTTTTCGTTTAATTGTTTCCTTTTGTTTTTTGCAATATCCAATCAACTAATTTACTTTTTCTGAAAACTCTTTTTTCCTTTTCTAAAACTCTTAAAGCCGGGTTTTACTTCCTGTTTTTCAGGGCTATATTCAGGTGTTGCTCCAAAACTTTCGGGTAGGGTATTCTTTTTAATTTCGCTGCCAATTAAATCTTCAATTTTTTTAAACTTGCGTTGGTCGCTTGGGTTAATAAAGGTAATGGCAAATCCTGTTGTGGCTGCGCGGGCTGTTCTTCCTACACGGTGTATATAATCTTCAGCATCGTTTGGTACATCATAATTCACCACCAAACTAATGGAGTCAATGTCAATCCCTCTTGAGAGTATATCGGTTGCCACCAAAGCTTGTAGTTTTTTATTTCTAAAATCCCTCAATACTTCATTTCGGGTTGCCTGTTCCAGGTCGGAATGTATGGCGGCAATGTTTATTCCTGCTCTCAACAATTCCTTTTCTAATTTTTTTACATTCTCCTTGGTGGAAGCAAATATGATAATGCTTTCCAGTTTTTTACCTTTTAATATTTCGGTAATGAGGCTTAATTTTTGTGCATCATAAAGTACGTATGCACTTTGGTCAACACCCTCAGCAGGTTTTGAAACAGCAATATTAATGTGCTCTGGATTGTGTAAAATGCTGCTTGCCAATCCTCTTATTTTGCTTGGCATAGTAGCCGAAAATAACAAGGTTTGCCGTTTTTTGGGCAGGTAATTTATTATCTTATTAATATCATCACTAAAGCCCATATCCAACATCCTGTCGGCTTCATCCAAAATAAGGTGTTCCAACTTGTCAATTTTTACATAGCCCATATTTAAATGCGCAATTAAACGGCCGGGTGTAGCAATAATAATATTGGCACCTTGGGTAAGTGCTTTTTTTTCCTGTTCAAATGAAACACCATTATTTCCTCCATACACTGCAATTGAGTTTACATTCGTAAAATAGGCAAAACCTTCCAAGGCTTCGTCAATTTGTATTGCCAACTCACGCGTAGGGGCAATGATGAGTGTATTGATATAATCACAAGGCGATTTTATAATCTTATTGATTACTGGAAGCAAATATGCTGCAGTTTTTCCTGTTCCTGTTTGTGCACAAGCAATAATGTCGCGGTTGTTTTGTATAAGCGGTATGGCTAGTTCTTGTATGGGGGTAGGATTATCAAATCCCATAGAGAAAAGTCCCTCGCTTAATGTTTGTTCAAAATTAAAGTCTTTAAAAGTCAAAATATGTATTGTTAATGGTTAATATAGCTCAAAGATAGCATAAAATAGGTTTAGATAAAACGGGTTTGATGGTGCCATTTATTATGTTAATTTTGATTAAAATAATTTAAACAATAAACCATGAAAAAAATACTACTTGTATCCTTGGTGCTTTTTTGTTCGGTGTTAAAGGCTCAGAATTTAACCTCGTCCAATTTACCCATCGTTGTTATTCAAACGTATGGTGGTGTACAAATACCAGATGAACCTAAGGTTCCGGCATTTATGGGCATTATAAAAAATGCCAACGGGGTACGCAACAATACTACCGATCCTTATAATGATTACAGTGGTAAAATATGGATTGAAATGCGCGGTGCATCTTCACAAATGTTTTCGCAAAAGCAATATTCCATTGAAACGGTAACAATGCAGGACAGTAGTCGCGATGTTTCAGTAATGGGAATGCCTGCCGAGCACGAGTGGATTTTATATGCTCCTTACAATGATAAAACATTGATGAGAAATTACATAGTTTACAATTTAATGCGCGAAATGGGACACTGGGCTCCACGCACCGAATATTGCGAAGTAATATTGAACGGGGAGTACAGAGGTGTTTACGTTATGGTTGAAAGCGTAAAGAGAGATAAGAACAGGGTAGCCGTTGCAAAAATGGATCCTGACGACAATGCCGGTGACAGCTTAACAGGAGGTTATATTTTCAGAACTGATTGGGACGGTGGTTTTGTTCATTATCCAAAAAATGGAGGAACACCTCAGCAATCAAATTATATAACTACTTATGTAAATTCAACAGTTGATGGGGTTATGAACTCTGCCGGTTTTAGCAATCCTGTAACAGGTTATAATAAATACTTAAAAGTATCCACCTTTATCGACTATATGTTAATGATAGAGTTTTGTGGAAATCAGGACTCTTATCACGCAAGTACTTATTTTCATAAGGAAAACATCGCAAACGATAGCGGACAAATAAAAGCGGGACCAGTTTGGGATTATAATTTTGCATTTGGAATTAGTCCCTGGTATGGCTCCACACATAGCTTGTGGATGTATACTACCGGAAATGGTGGAATGAATGGTTGGATTAATAGAATGATGCAGGATACCAATTATGCAAACAAGGCGCGTTGCCGCTGGGATTGGCTACAAACAAAAACGCTTGATACTGTTTACGTATTTCATAAAATGGATTCCATTGCAAATTTATTGTCGGAATCCAGACAGAGACATTTTGTAAAATATCCTATTTTGCCTGCTGGTAGTTGTGGTGATTGTTACAACAATTATACTCCATTGCAGGAGCCCTCAACTTATGAAGGTGACTTACAATATATGAAAGATTGGATAAACAGAAGAGTAGGGTGGTTAGACAACAATTTAATAGGCACATGTCGCGAAGTGGGCATCGATAAAATTACTCCTGCAAATACCTATATGTTATTATATCCTAATCCGGTTGAAAATAAATTGTACTTGAATGTGTTTTTAAATACAGGTGCAAATACTTCTGTAGATATTTATAGTACTACTGGACAATTGGTGCTTCACAAAGAGTTTGGGTTTTTAACTGCAAACGATTATACATTCTCCTTTGATGAATTTACTGCAATGGCTTCGGGTTTATATTTATTAAAGTTAAATTCCGGTTCACAAACTTCAACAAAAACATTTATTAAAAACTAATACAATGAAAAAAGTTGTCGTTCTATTAAGTTTAATAACAAGTGCAGGTTTTGCACAAAGTTGCCTTGTTACCGATTCAATGTACGCCTTTGGTAATGCACCGCACGCAGCAGTTTATGCCGATTTTAATGGCGATTGGGTGAATGATATGGCTGTTACGTACCCCAATACAAACAGGATTAAAGTTTCTATGAACAATGGATTGGGCGTGTATTTAACACCCACCAATATCAATGCGGGAACAAAACCAATGAAACTTTTGGCGGGCGATATCAATGGCGACTCTTTTCAGGATATTATTTGTGCTAATACAGCATCAAACGATTTAACAATTTATATAAATAGTGGTGCTGGTACTTTTACTTCCAGCACTATGCCGCTTGGCTTTTCTCCTTTTGCTCTTACTTTAGGAGATATTGATGGTGATTGGGTGCCTGATTTATTGGTTGGTGATGGAACAAATGGTCAGTTTACTTCCTATATAAACAATGGTTTTGGTGTATTTGCTTTAGGCTCAACATTTACCGCACCGAATAAAATAAATTCAATGGTTGCATTGGATTTTGATTGGGATGGTGCTATTGATTTGGTAACGGCAAATGCGTCAAACTTAGCAGCAAATTCTGTTTCGGTGTTTAAGGGAAATGTAGGTGGTGGTTTTGCAGCACCTGTAAACTATGCTACTTCAATGCCATTCGCTACCGATATTGTAATGGCAGACGTTGATGTTGATTGGTATCAGGATATTGTTGTGAGTACAAATGGTAATACCATTGAAGTGTTGAAAAACAACCAAGCGGGTGTTTTTACTCCGGGTTTTGTGTATAATTCTTCGCCAAATAAAGTGCAAACCATTGCAACAGCCGATATTAATGGCGACAATGCTGCTGATATTGCATTTTCCGATAGTTCAAACAATAGCATCGCTATTCTTATAAACAATGGTGTAGGTAATTTTCCTTCAAAAATTTATCCTAGTCCTTTAACCGGAGGAACAAGTGTTTCCGACATTGCCTTTACCGATTTTAATGGCGATTACGTGAACAACGACATTGGAGCAGTTATGGTAGGTACAAGTAGAATTTGTGCTATTATTAATTACGATGTTTCCATTTGGTATCAATTTGCATCTCCCGTATGTGAAAATGACCCATCCTTTTTCTTGGATGCATTTCCACAGGGCGGTATTTTTTATGTGAACGGTGTTCAGCAAAATATTTTTAATCCTGCTTTTCATGGTCCGGGTACGCATACCATTGTTTACGTATATAGTCCAGTTGGTGCTTGCGTTAAGATGGATACAACACTAATGGTAGTTGTTCCTGCAAATGCACAAGCGCTTTACAATGAAGTAAATAATATTGCTTGTACCAGTATGCCGGGTTATCAACTTACTCCCGGAACCCCTCCCGGTGGAATGTATTCAGGTGCAGGTGTGACAGGTAACACTTTTGATCCTTCAGCGGCAGGGATTGGTCAACACATTATTACATACTCATTCCAAAATTGTGGAGGAAGCGATACCTCATTAATTTCGGTGGTTACAAGTCCGGTTGATGTAACATTGGCGCTTGAACCTTCTTGGACTTGTTTGGCTACAACTGCTTTTACACTTTCGGGTGGACTTCCTGTAGGAGGAACTTATTCGGGAACAGGTGTAAGCAATGGTGTTTTTACTCCTGCAACGGCAGGATTAGGGAATCATTTTATAACTTATTCATTTACCGATGTTAATTCAGGTTGTACCGACTATGAAATGGTTGCAATGCACGTTAGTCCTTGTTTAGTATCCGTTGATGAATTAAGTAAACAAAAAAACTTGCGCATTGTATATAGCAATAATGATGCTCAGCTAATTGTTTCTGCATCCGAAATTATTCAACGCATAGAATTGTTTGATATGAATGGAAAAAATATAGGTGAAGCAACTGTATCGGCAACCAATTATTCAATGCCAGTAAGCAATATTGCGCAAGGTGTATATTACGTTAAAGTATTGTATAACGACCAAAGCGGAGCAGTTAAAAAGTTTGTGAAACTATAGAATTAGTAATTTTTTACAGACAGCATTACCAAGGTACAGGCCTCAACAGGTTCTATTCCATTTTTTATAAGCAATTGCTCAAAGGCTTCATTCTCTGTACCCGGATTAAAAATTACCCGTTTTGGTTTTAAGCTAAGTATGTAATCAAAATATTCTGCTTGCCTTTCGGGAGCCAGGTATAAAGTAACAGTATCAATATCGCTTAAAATTGGCCTGTCATTTAATATAGCAATTCCAATAATGCTTCCCTTTTTAATGCCAATAGGTATAGCTGTATATCCCTGCTTGGTCAGTGCAATAACTGCCTTGTAGGAATATCTTTCGGGATTATCCGATGCACCAATTACAACTGTTTTCTTGTCCATTATGTACACAAAAGTATAAATAATAATTCACTCATTGTTTTGTGTTGAATAACAAAAAATAGCCAATCACCCTAAAAGGGGTATTTTAAATGTAAGCAATTACCAAGTCGCCAACTTTATTTTTTTGTGCTTACTTTTATAGGGTGAGTTCATATACTCACTCAATTAAATTGCTTAAAAAAGGCATCATTTTATTTATTCTGTTTTCAAGCGTTATTACGGGCTATGCACAAAAGTATAGCTTCCGGAATTACCACATTGAAGACGGTTTGGTGCAATCTCAGGCAAATGCTTTTTGTCAGGATAAAAACAAGTACGTATGGATTGCTACCCTGGGAGGCGTCTCTTGCTTTGATGGTGAACAGTTCACAAACTATACGCGTAACAATGGTTTAATTAATAACGTTGTAAATAGCTTGTTGTGTGATAAAAAGGGAAATGTGTGGATGGGAACTCAAACAGGTCTTTCCTGTTTTAACGGAAAGGACTTTGTTAATTATGTTTTTAACCAAAGTAACGGGCAGAACAGTGTACGTGCAATAGCAGAAGATGAACAAGGTAAAATATGGGTCACAGCAGGCTTTCACTTGTATACTATTGAAAACAACAAAGTTGTAGGTGTTACTATTGGCAGTGATTTTAAAAATGACAGTATATCTTCTATTCATTGCGATGCAAAAGGAATGCTGCACATTGCTGTATTTAAAAAAGGAATTTATATTAATAAAAATGGAAGCTGGCTAAAGAAAATAGTATTGCCACTATCCCAACCTAATTTATTTATCAATGAAATAGTATTCAGTAAAAAATACAAAAACAGAGTGTACTTGCTGAACAGGCGCTCAATTCTTCAAGCAGAAAATGATACTGCTTATTCAATCGATTCAAAATTCGGAAAAAAAATTACGGAAACATTTACAAGCATTGAGGAAGATGCCGAAGGAAGTTTATGGATTGGTTGTAATAAAGGTGCTTATTGCTACGATGGCAGTGTAATGAAGCAGTATAGTTTGCAAAACGGACTGACCGACAATTTGGTTCAAAAGGTATTCAAAGACAACGAAAACAATCTTTGGTTTGCCTCCGATGGAAACGGTATTTTTAAATACGTAGGTAATAAGTATGTTGTTTTTGATGAGTCGCAAGGATTGAAAAATTCGGTAATTATGGGTTTTGCAACCGACAAAAAGGAGAATATATGGATGGCGACTTATGGAAGCGGTTTAATACAATACGATGGTAAATCTATTTTACCCATACAAGGAATGCCTGCTTCATTGTATACCCAACGTATAAATTGTGTTTTTTCCGATAGTAAAAAAAATATATGGATTGGAACATCGGGTGGTGGTTTATGGAAGTTTGACGGAACTTCGTATATTGATTTAAGCGCAAGTAAGGCAAGTCGTGTAAGCAGCGTGAATGAAATAATAGAGGATAGGGCAGGATTAATATGGATAGTAGGTCCCGGTGGTTGTTATTATTACGATGAAATTCTTCATCCCATATCAAGTTTAAAAAGGCCAATTACCTGCATTTATGAAACAGGGCAAGATTCATTATTGGTTGGTACACAGGAGGGCTTATTCTTATTAAGAAATAAAAGGGATGTGAGCAAAATAAAGTTGGAAGCAATTTCATCTGCATCTATTATGTCAGTTCGAAAACAAGGAAACATCGTTTATATTGGAACCAGCGACAGGGGATTGATTATTTGGGAAATACAAAAAGGAACAACCGTAAATTATACTGTTAATGATGGACTCAACTCAGATTATGTATACAGTTTATTTGTTGACGGGAATACAATATGGCTTGGTACCGGAAGGGGAATTAATCGTTTTACTTATCAATCAAACAACACAACTCCTGCCATAAGTAATTTCGGGAAATTGGTTGTGGAATGCAACCAGAATGCTGTTTGGAAAGACAAGGATGGTTACATTTGGTTTGGAACGGTAAAGGGTGCTATTCGATGCAATCCTTTTTTGAATGATATCATTTATCCTTCACACATTGTGTTGCGTTCGGTTAAATTATTTACAGGCGAACTCGAAACAAAAAACAAAGCAAGTAATCCATCTTATTACAGCAATATAGTACCCGGTTCGGTTTTGAATCACAATCAAAATCATTTAACCTTCGAATACAAAGGTGTAAGTTTGAGCGACCCCGGTGCCATATCCTACCAATACAGGTTGGAGGGTTCCGATAATTCATTTTCTGCACCTTCCCGATCTTCTTTTGTTGTATACCCTTCCTTACCTCCCGGTAAATATGTTTTTAAAGTGCGGGCTATATTTCCCGACAAAACAGTATCGGATAATGTTGCTGAATTTTCTTTTGAAATACTTGCTCCGTTTTATACCACAACACTTTTTAAAATATCCTTGATACTACTATTTGTATTGCTAGGCGTGCTTATTCAGGCTTACCGAACCAAAATTAAAGAGAGCAGAAAAAGAAAATTGGATGAGCTGAGGATGGAAGAGCAAATGAAAGTTCGCCAAAAAACATCCGAAGATTTTCACGATGAAATGGGGAATAAACTTACCCGCATCTCCGTATTATCGGATATTCTGGAAACACAAATGCTTGGTGAACAACAAGAACAAAAGAAATTAATTGCACAAATAAAAGAAAACGTGGCTGCATTGTATGCCGGAACCAAAGATATATTGTGGTCACTACAACCCGAAAGCGATAATTTATACGAGATATTAAACCGTATAAAAGATTTTGGCATTGAACTTTTTCAGGAAACAAATATTTCCTTTTCAGTAAATGGTATTGATGAAGTATATAACGGAGTGCGGCTTCCAATTGACTACAGCAGAAACATACTGATGATATTCAAAGAGTCATTGAATAATTCATTGAAACATGCCCATCCAAAAAATCTACACATTGACATAAAAAAATTGGAGAATGGAGAGCTATCTATTAAACTTACAGATGATGGAAATGGTTTTGATATTAATACTTTCAAAAAAGGGAACGGAATTAACAATATTCACATTCGCGCAAAACGCATAAACGCATTATTGGATGTTGATACCGAACAAGGAAAGGGTGTTGCCATTACCCTTCGCATAAAATTAGTACATTAAATATCTTACATATGGACAATACGAACGAAAAAATAATCAGGGTAGTTATCATTGAAGATGATGAAACCATTCGCAATGGTTATTCCTATCTTATTGGAGCTACCAAAGGCTTTGAAGTAGTAAATGCCTATTCATCCTATGAACAAGCTTCAAAACATTTAATTTCGGATAAGCCGAATGTGATATTATTGGATATAGAACTTCCGGGCATTAGTGGAGTAGAGGCTTTACCCAAAATAAAACACCTCTTGCCAAATACACACGTATTGATACTCACTGTTTACGAATCGGAGAAAACAATTTTTGAAGTGCTTAGCAATGGAGCCTCCGGTTACCTTACAAAAAATACTGCTGCAGTTAAAATAATTGAATCCATTCAAGAAGTTATGGAAGGAGGTGGACCAATGAGTGTAAACATTGCCAGGTTGGTGATACAATCGTTCCGAAAAAATCAGGATACTCCACTTACTAAACGGGAGACACAAATATTGGAACACGTTGCAAACGGGAAAAGCAGAAATAGAATTGCAGAAGAATTGTTTATTGATTTAGAAACTGTTAAAACACATATTAAAAATATTTATGTAAAACTCGGTGTCCACTCACGTGCCGATGCCATCAAAACGGCTAAGGAAAATAAGCTTATTTGATATTTACTTAATTTTATATCTTTACTCACATAAATTAATAAAAACCTAAAACAATAAAATGATACGAACAGCTAACGCACACTGGGAAGGTACAGGAAAAGAAGGTAATGGAAACCTGAGTACACAAAGTACTGTACTAAATAAAACACAATACTCTTATAATACTCGTTTTGCCGATGGTATTGGCACAAATCCCGAGGAATTAATTGCAGCAGCACACGCAGGTTGTTTTACAATGAAATTAAGTTTTTTGATTACCAATGCTGGATTTACACCTGGATTTATTGATACCAAAGCCAACCTGACTTTTGAGGATGGTTCGGTTAAGCTGATTCACTTAGAAGTAAAAGCAAGTGTACAAGGTATGGATGCTGCTAAATTTGCAGAAGCAGCTGCCGATGCAAAAGTGAATTGTCCTATTTCAAAATTGCTGAACACAAGCATTACAATGGATGCTGCTTTAGTTTAATAAACAAAACAATTGGAGAAGTCTGTGTTCGGTTATATGAATGCGTCTTCTCCAAATTATTTCATCTTGACTCTTCTGTCCTGGTTCTTGCGTCTTAAATCTTGATTCTTAATAAGCTCCATTCCTTTTTCGCATAATCCATTCAGCAGCAAGCAAAGCAATCAGTAAAAAGAAAACCCATTTCAGGTTTATTATATCCAGTAATTTTTTTTCGGAATAGGATACCGTCTTAATGTCCTCACGTTTTTCAAGTAATTTGTATAGTTTATCCCATTCGTTGCTGTTTAACATTTCACCACCGTGTTTATGGGCAAGGTTATACAGTATTTGATGGTCGGCTGTAGTGTTGATACTTTCTGCCAACAAACGACTTATAGTAAATTCACCTTTTTGAGTTAATATTTTTTCGCCCACCTTCGCCCTTGCTTCGTATTTATATTCGCCCGAAGAGAAATTTCCTGCATTGAGGATATAAGCATTGGCTGTTTTTGAAAAGGTAAAAGGGTATTTTTTATTCGCACTGTTTGTAATAACAATGTTTACTTCAGCAGCATTTATGAGTTCATAGCTCTCGTTGTACAACTCTGCCTCAAATTGCACCGCTTCATTTTCAAAATAGTTGTTCTTTGTAATAATGCGGAACAAGCTCTTATCTGCTTTTACCGACAAGTACTGAACCGTTTTATTGATCAATTCATTAAAAATGTTTTGATTATTGTGTGCTAGATAGTTGTTTAGTTTCCACCGCCAAATACCTTCTCCTAAAATGATACCCACTTTTTTATCGTTCACTTCATTGAATACAATCAATGGCTGTTTGCTAACAACAGCTCCAATTTGTTGCGTTGCCAATACATTGCAGGAATTACTTGTTTTATAAGTACCATAAGGTGCCAGCAAAGGCGGAAAATATTTTAGATAGTTACGTGCTTCCTCACTTATTGTAAACAGAGGGAAACTGTTGTTCAATACTGCCTGTACCTCATTTGGTTTTGAACGTGCACCTCCAATATTAATACCCAGGCTATAGGAGTTAAAAATGGAAACATTGCTTTGATTACCTAAAATATAAAGTGCCGAACAGTTTGAACGGTTTACATCTGCCATCAACTTGGCATAGTTATTATCAACCGAAGGAATTTGATGGAGAATAACAAAATTATAAGCATTCACACTTTTGGTAAAATTATCTGCCAATGCAAATTCCACTTCGTAGTTTTGGTTGCTTACAATGGCTTGTTTTAATACGTTAATATCAGGGTGCGGACTGGCAGCAAGTATCAATACTTTTTCTCTCCCATCTATTACATCAATAAAAATATCTTGTACGTTATTGCTAAAGGTAACCTCATTGGGCAATTGGGATAGGCTTACTTTGTAATGCTGTAAACCTTTTTGCTTTGCTTCAATTTGTACCCCGATTTTTTGCGTAAAATTATTTGAATTAATATCTATCTTTTGTGAAAACAATTTTTCGTTTCCTTTGCTAACCGTTACTTGTGTCGATTTTCCTTTAAATTGTTTGGCGTCAACCAGTATTTCAATAGGGAAGGTATTGCCTAAGTATGTAATGCGGTTATGTGCTACCTTCGGTAAAATGAGATCCTTCTTAACCGATGTGTCACCTAAAGCAATGGTGTAAATGGGTATTTTAAATTCTTCGGCAGCGTATATCGGACTTTCTCCTTTGTTGTACAAACCATCCGTAGCCAATATAAATGCACCCACATTGCGGTTAGCGTATTTGTTATTCAATTCATTTATGAGAGTGGATATGTCTGTTTGCTTTTCGCTGAAATCAAATTTTCTTTCATTGTTTATTTTATCACCAAATGAATAAAATTGCACATCGAATTTATCGGATGCCTTTTCAATAAAGTTCTCTACTTGTTTTTTGTATTCGTTTTTATAATAGCCCGAATCCTTACCAATAACCAATGATTCAGAATTATCCTGAGCAATAAGTAAAATTGGTTTTTCTAATTCACGCGTTTGTGTTTTAATGAGTGGAGAAAGCAATAAAAAAGCCAGAATACTTACCGCCATAAATCGGAAAATAACCATCGCCCGAATTATCCAAACAGACAATTCGCTGAATTTTTTTTCCTTTCTATAGAGTACAAATGAGTAAGCCACTCCTGCAAAAAGACAGAAGAAGCTAAACCACCAAGGATATTCCGTTATAATTTTAAAACCCATCTTTTACATCCAACACCAATCGTTTATTAGGTTAACATTCCACCACATACATTTATTACTTGGCCGGTAACATAAGCGCTATTATCAGAAGCCAAGAAAGCCGTTACATTTGCAACATCTTCAGCCGTACCGCCTCTTTTAAGAGGTATAGCATCTCTCCAACCCTGAACGGTTTTTTCGTCCAAAGCACCTGTCATTTCGGTTTCAATAAAACCAGGAGCAATAGCATTGCTGCGTATGTTGCGTGAACCAAGCTCCAATGCAACCGATTTGGTAAATCCAATAATACCTGCTTTTGATGCAGCATAGTTGGCTTGCCCCGGATTTCCTTTCACACCCACCACCGAACTCATATTGATAATAGAGCCCTTGCGTTGTTTCAGCATTGGCTTTTGTACTGCTTTGGTAAGATTGAA
This sequence comes from uncultured Bacteroidota bacterium, assembly GCA_903840505.1. Classification (GTDB taxonomy): domain Bacteria; phylum Bacteroidota; class Bacteroidia; order UBA4408; family UBA4408; genus CAIMGI01. Next base: position 5,453 of record CAIMGI010000007.1, on the reverse strand, counting down.
TACCGATTTGAGGTTGGCATTCATTACCTCGTCCCATTGCTGTTCACTCATACGCATCAATAAAGTGTCGCGCGTAATTCCGGCATTGTTTACTAAAATATCCACTGTTCCGAATTCGGCAACAACAGCGGTAACTAAATCGTCAGCCGCTTTAAAGTCGGCAGCATCCGATTGGTAGCCCTTGGCTTTGATGCCATATGATTCTAATTCTTTTTGTAAAGCCAAACCTTTCTCAACCGATGAAAGATAGGTAAAAGCAATGTTTGCTCCCTCTTGAGCAAATTTAAGGGCTATGCCACGACCAATACCTCTTGATGCACCGGTTATAATGGCTACTTTGTTCTCTAATAATTTCATAAATAAATAGCTGTTAATTTACCTACAATATTAACGATATATATGATAGCAAAAAAATAACGTAATTTTGCGGTATGAATTTGAAAATAGGCGATAAGGTTCGCCCTTTAAATGAAGTTGGCGAAGGACTTGTAGTATCAATCGATAAGAATGATGTGGTGCAGGTTAGAGGCGAAGATGGTTTTGAAATGCCTTACCCTAAAAGAGAATTGGTAAAAGTGTATGATGAAAATGATGCGCAAGAGCCTGTGAAAATAGTGTCCGAAGAAATTGATGCCATTGAACTTGAGGTTGAAGAGGATAATGAGGAATGGGAAAACGATACGCAGCCGGTTCAATCACTCTTAGAAGGAGTATATCTAGCCTATGAGTTAACACACCCCAAGCATTTTTCAAACTCAGCCCTGGGGTTTTATTTGGTAAACAATACGGCTTACGATTTACAATACAATATATTGATGAACGCTGGTGGAGCACAACGTTCCATTGCTTTCGATAAACTGTCGGCAAACAATGTAATACTGCTGGAGAAAATAGCAAAAACTGCTATTGAAGCTTATTGTACGGTAACGGTGCAGCTTTTGTTTAACAAAAATGCTTCTTTCCAATTGCGTCAGCCATTTTCGGATACCATAAAAATTAAGCCCGCCAAGTTGTACAACCTTTCGGGTTTTATTAAAAATAACTTTACAGATAATATTGCATTTTTTGCTCCTGTATTGATTACAGATGCATTGAAGAATATGGTGAAAATAACACCCGACATAGCACTCAATATTGAAAAAGCCATTTTAGGCAAAGAGAAAAAACAACAGACTATACTTTCTAAAAAACACTTTCGAAACTCTGAATTGTCGGAAAGGGAAGTTGATTTACACATTGAGGAATTGGTGGATAACAGCCGAGGGATGAGTAACGGTGAAATAGTTCAAGTACAGTTAAATCATTTTCAACGTGAGTTAGATAGTGCTATTGCCCAGCATTTGCATAAAATTGTATTTATTCACGGAGTAGGTACCGGCAAACTAAAAAACGATATTCATCAAATCCTTAAAAGCTATACGAACATTCGTTTTCACGATGCATCCTATGGTAAGTATGGTTTTGGAGCAACAGAGGTTATTATTAAGTAGTTATCTCTTGATTCTTGTTTCTTATATATTGGCTCTTATGTCTTGCTACTTAATTCTTTTTATTAATTTTGATGCTCAATAAAAAACACATTAAAAGTTTATGAAAAAATTACTTGGATTGTTTCTAATAGTAATACTTGCGTCTTGCGGTACCGATAAAAAAGAAAGTAAAGAGAATGCTGTAAAGGAACCTATAAAATTAACCAAAGAGCAATGGTTGAAACAAATTGGTGATGTGGAAAAAAAGATGAATGAAAATCCAAATGAGCCAATAAATTCGGCAGTTGCGAACATTGCCATTGATTTTTACAATAAGTATTATTTGAATTTTCCCGATGATGAGAAAACGCCTGATTATTTATACAAAGCAGGTGAAATATCCAGCGCATTGAATTATTCCGAGCCGGCAATAAACTTTTTTAAAGTCATACACGATAAATACCCTTCCTACAAAAGAGCTTCTTCTTGTTTGTTTTTACAAGCATTTATTTACGAAACACAATTAAACGATACAGCCAAGGCAAGGGTGATTTACGAACAGGTTATTCAAAAATACCCCAATACGCAGTTTGCAATTGATTCAAAAGCAAGCATCGATAATTTGGGCAAAACTCCCGAGCAACTCATAAAAGAGTTTGAAGCAAAAAATAAGAAGAAGTAATAACTTTTATTGATAGTGTTTTTTACAATAAATACTACCTAAGTAAGGTTAGAAAACCTTTGTATAATGCGGCAACATCTTTGTCATCAGTAATATTTAAAATATAATAGTAAGTGCCTTCAGGCGTTTCTTTACCTTCATTCATAAGTGTGCCATCCCAATACTCATTTGCATTGGTAGTTTCAAATACTTTTAAGCCCCAGCGATTATAAATTGTAATTTGGTATTGTTTACTGCAATTAACTGCTATTTTGAAGGTGTTGTTTTCTTTGTCGTTATTTGGAGTGAAGATATTGGGAATATTTAACTCTTTAACACAAGTGTCAGTAGTTAAACAAATCTCCCCTTTAACATTTATAATAAAGCCGTCACCACCTCCTCCATATGTTTTTTGGAATGCATCTGTAGAAAAAGGAAAACTTTCACAATCAGTATAGCCCACAACAAGGAAACTATTGTCTTCTCCAATAATTATGGAACGTGCTTCTACCCATTCACAACCGTAGTATGTAGAAAAAATTAGATTCCCATTTTCATCTAGTAATGTAATGAATAAGTTACTTAATCCAACTAATCCTGATTGAGTTGCATCTTCTGTTAAAGGATAATTTAGGCTGAAAGTATTCCCAGTAAAGGCAATCCTATTGCACGAGTCAATTGCAAGTGAATTCCCATAACCATAATGGTAATCGTTGTCGCTTCCCCCAAAAAAAGTTGACCAGATTCTTACTCCATTGTTGTCAAATTTAAGAATGAACTCATCTCCATTACCTAAGTATACATTTTGATAGGATTCGTTTGTAACTGAAAAGTCTTGACTGTAAGTTGTGCCTGAAATAACGACATTGTTATTATTATCTACATCAATTCCATTGCCCCAATCATCTTCCGTACCTCCAACATAGGTGCTAAATATTTGATTTCCATCAGAGTTTAGTTTTACTAAAAAGGCATCCCTTTTTCCAGCAAGTGTTGGTTGATAAGCTCCGTTAGTTTTCGGAAAGCTACTACTCTCGGTATAACCTGTAAAAAAAATATTATTACTTTTATCAATTGCAACAGAAAATGCTTCTTCAAAATTATTTCCACCATAAAATGTTGCCCATAAACGGTTTCCATTGCTATCAAATTTTAATACAAAAGCAGTTTTGTTAACAGCATTATGGTAAATTTGAAAAGATCCGTTTGAAACAGGGAAATTTTGCGAATCTGTCATACCAACAACAATAACGTTATTATTTTCATCTGTACTAATTCCATAACCAATATCCTCCCCTAAGGCACCATAAAAAGTTGCCCATAATCTAGTTCCATTAGGATTTAATTTTATTATAAAACAATCTGAATTGAAAACTCCACTATGATTTGGTTGAAAAGCACCAACGCTAATAGGGAAATTGTTTATAAGGGCAACACCTCGTGTTTGACCGGTTATGAGGATATTGTCCAACTTGTCTGTAGCAATACTATGTCCATATTCAGCTCCAATTCCACCATAATAAGTTGCCCAAAGCCTTTTACCAACGGAATTAAATTTTAATATGAAAACATCAGGTGCTCCTGTCCACATGGTTTGAAATGAACCTATACTAACAGGAAAATTCTTACTATCAGTAAATCCAGTTACTACTGCATTAAATTGGCTATCAGATGTGATGTTCGAGCATTGTTCAATATCATTACCACCATAATAAGTCGCCCAAGGGTCAATTACCAAGGTTTGTGAAGTATCGTAATTAGCTACTTTAAAGCGGACGGTATTGTTTTCAATTTCAAAATGAGTTTCTATTTCCTTTTTAGTTTTTAATATTTGGTAGGTATAGGGAGCTTGTTCAATAATTTCGCCCAAAGGGTTTTTAATTTGTAAGGCACCGTTTTTTGCAATGGATATGTTGGAAGCTCCATTGTATTTCAGTTGCACATCGTTTGGGTTTCCGCCTGGTTTTACAACAATATCATATTTAATGCTGCCGTCCTCAATTCCGTAATATACAACATCAATATTAGTATAAAGGTTGTGGTAAATTATTTTCCTACTGTTTCTTACATTCGTTATTCCATTAGGGCAATGGGCATAATAATAATTCATATAATCGCTAGTATAATCCTCGCCAATAACCGTGCAATTGGTATTTGCATTTACAAATTCCATATCCATCCGGTAATATTTTGCCGATTCTATTTTATCTTCCATCTGCCTTTTATCAGGAATCTGGCATTTACTATGCTCTTTTAATTTTATCTCAGAAAATAAAAAACTAACGGTATTGTTAAAGAAGAATAATTTTACTCCTTTACTTTCTGCTGTGTATAAAATATCGTTCCTTAGCTTGCCACTTTCATCTACTAATTGCCCTTTGTTTTCAGTAAATAGAACTCGATTACCTGCATTGGCAGAAGCCACCACAAAGAAAAAGTAAAAACAGAATTTGAAATAGTTATTCAAATTAAAAAATCAGTTTAAAATTTACACCGCCACATCGTATTCTCTCAAGGCATTGTTCAAGGACGTTTTTAAATCCGTGCTTTCTTTGCGTTTACCAATAATTAATGCACAAGGAACCTGAAATTCCCCGGCAGGAAACTTTTTGGTATAGGAACCCGGAATTACCACTGAGCGGGAAGGCACTCTTTCCTTATATTCAATAGGCGTATCACCTGTAACATCAATAATTTTAGTTGATTTAGTAAGTACCACATTTGCTCCCAAAACGGCTTCTTTTTCAACCCGTACACCTTCAACCACTATACAGCGAGAGCCGATAAAACAACCATCCTCAATAATAACTGGTGCCGCTTGCACAGGTTCTAATACACCACCAATACCAACACCACCGCTTAGGTGAACATCTTTTCCAATTTGTGCACAAGAGCCAACTGTTGCCCAGGTATCCACCATTGTTCCGCTATCCACGTAAGCACCTATGTTTACATACGAAGGCATCATAATTACCCCCCTTGCCAAAAATGCTCCGTAACGAGCCACAGCGTGAGGAACTACGCGTACTCCCAATTGTTCGTAATTGGTTTTCAATTTCATTTTATCGTAAAACTCCATTGGACCAGCGTGCAATGTTTCCATTTTTTGAATAGGAAAATAGAGGATTACCGCCATTTTTATCCACTCGTTTACTTTCCATCCTTTATCAACAGGCTCTGCTACACGTATTGTTCCTTTGTCGAGTTGTTCAATTACATTGCGGATTGTTACCAGTGTTTTCTCGTCTTTTAATAATTCGCGATTTTCCCAAGCGGCTTCTATTATTTGTTGCATAAAATTGGTTTATGATGGATAATTAATC
>CAIMGI010000006.1 GCA_903840505.1 uncultured Bacteroidota bacterium | reverse complement strand
CTTCGCAAATTATTGCAAAAACGCTATGGGGGCAAGGGTGTGGGATTAGTTCCCATTACAAGCAATAATGCAGGATTTAGACAAAGTATACGGCATACATTTTCCGAAAATTGGTCGACCTATTCCTTGCTCGACAAAACCACAGCAGACAAACCCTTGGGTTTAACAGGTTTTGGTTTTATTCCGCAACAAAGCAATGTTGATTCTGCCAATCTTTCTGAAAATAGTTGTTGGATAAAATACACTGCCGTTCAACGCGCAGGCTTGGATAAATTTCACAGCATAAAATTATTTTACGGGAAATCAGCGGATGGAAATTATTTGGAATACAACAATGGCTATGGAAACAAAACAGCAAAACTAAATGGAACAAACAGTGTGAATGAAGCTATACTCAATGAAAAAATTCCTACTCAAAGTTTTTATGGAGTTTTTAATTGTAAAGCTCCAACTCCAATTTATGCTATGAGCTTTGAAAGCGATAGTGGTACCTTTGTCGACAACTTTGCTTTCCGGGGTAATTCAGGAATGCCACTTACTAAAATTCCTTACAGTGTGTTGAGTGGCTTTAATAATTATTTACATTACGATCTTATTATTTTGCATTACGGATTAAATGCAACGAACCCGAAAGTAACCGATTACAGTTGGTACGAAAAAGGCTTAAACAATATGGTGGCACACTTAAAAAATGCTTTTCCAAATACAAGTATTTTAGTTGTAAGTGTTAATGATAAAAGTTATAAAAAAGATGGTGAGTATATAACCGATCCGAGTGTACCTCTTATTGTAGATGTTGAAAAAAGAGTGGCAGAAAAAAACAAAGTTGCTTTTTGGAATTTATACGAAGCTATGGGTGGTTATAATTCTATGGTTAGCTGGGTAACTGCCGATACCGCACTTGCAAACAAAGATTATACACATCCGAATTACAGAGGAGCTACAAAAATTGCAACGATGTTGTATAACGAACTAAACAAAGAGTTGGATGAATATAAGAAGAACAAAGAGGGTATTTAGTTTTTTCGTTCTGTTTGTTTTATATGCAATGCGTATAAATGCACAACAAACGTTTAATGATTCAATAAAAAAGGAATATCCTTTTTTATGTACCGATTTCAATAAAATTGAAAATGATTCAGTTGGATTAAGTCACTTTTATGCAAAACTACTTCAACTGGAAACATCTAATATTCCAAGGGTTTGTGTCGTGCATTTTGGGGATTCACATATTCAAGCCGATTTTTTTTCGGGTAAAGTAAGGCAGGATTTGCAATTGCAGTTTGGAAATGCCGGGCGCGGATTGGTTATACCATATCACGTAGCGCGAACCAATGAACCCAACTCCTATCAAACATCCACAAATAGTAAATGGCAAGTAAGAAGAAATGTGGTGAAGAACGATACCATTCCGATTGGTTTAAGCGGTGTAACCATAAAAAGTATGGATACTTCGGCAACCTTGCGGATAAAAGTATTGGACCAACCGGGCTTAGATTATTCATTTACCAAGTTTACACTCTTTCACGATAAAAGTGTAAATGCATTCGATTTTGTTGTTTGTGACGATGAGAATTGTGTGTTGGGTTACATTAATTCAAGTACTCCAACGGGGAGTAATTTTGCCTCTACGGAGCAGTTGTTAAAACCGATGAGAGAGATTTATTTTAAAAATTATCAGCGTGATTCAATCTTACAAAAATATTCGCAGGTATACGGAATACTGCTTGAAAATGGGAAACCCGGACTTTTGTACAACACCATTGGAGTGAACGGTGCCGAATTCAGGCACTTTAATTCCTCTGAATATTTTAACGAGCAAATGGCTTATTTAAAACCCGATTTGGTAATTATTTCAATGGGAACCAACGAGGCGTACTCAACAAAATTTGACAATTTTAAATTTTACAAGCAAATTGATTCATTGATAACATCCATAAAAAAGTTAAATCCAACTGCCGATTTTTTACTTACAACTCCCTCCGATTCCTACCGCAAAAGAAAAGTGAAAAATCCCGATATGCGCATAGCCAGAGCTACTATACAGGATTATTGTCACCACCACAGTTTAGCATATTGGGATTTGTATTACATTATGGGTGGCTATGGGTCGATATTAGATTGGTTTAAGAAGGGACTTACCGCCAAGGATAAATTGCATTTCAGTCGTAAAGGCTACGAATTACAAGGTGAATTATTATACCGTGCATTACAAAATGGATACCTCAATTATAAGCAACATACGCATTGATAAAATAGCGGAGCAATTGTTATACAACGAAAAGAATCCCTTGTTGTTCAATAGCGGTTTCTTTCTCTTTGCCTTTTTGTTTTTTTTACTTGTGTACGCGCTTATCCAGAACAGAATAAGGGCACGCATTTTTTTCATCGTTGCATTTTCTATTTATTTTTATTACAAGTCGAGTGGCTGGTATTTTTTACTAATGATAGCCTCATCATTGGTTGCACATTATTTGGCACAGTACATTTATCTCACCCGTAATCATAGAAAACGAAAGGGATTGATGATATTTTCTGTCATTCTTTTTGTATCGCTCCTTGGTTATTTTAAGTACACTAATTTTATCATTGGTATCGTCAATAATTTTCGAACGCAACCCATACAGTTTGCTCAATTATTTTTACCCTTGGGGATTTCCTTTTACACCTTTGAGCTTATCAGTTATTGTGTGGATGTGTATAACCGAAAAATAAAGCCGGTAAAAAGCATTATGGATTTCTGCTTTTATGTTTCCTTTTTCCCACACCTAGTTGCAGGTCCTATAGTACGGCCAAAAGAACTCATTCCTCAAATATATGCTAAACTTAAACTTACGCGTGAAGATTTGGGCAGAGGCGTTTTTTTAATTATGGCAGGACTCATAAAAAAGGCAATTATTTCAGACTATATCAGCAGCAATTTTGTCGACCGTATTTTTGACAACCCCACTTTATATTCAGGGGTAGAAAATTTGTTGGGTGTTTACGGTTATACGCTTCAAATTTATTGTGATTTTTCAGGTTATTCGGATATGGCAATAGGCATTGCACTGCTCATTGGTTATAAACTTCCATTGAATTTTGATGCACCATATCAAGCCACAAGTATTACAGAATTTTGGCGTAAATGGCACATATCCTTGTCTTCCTGGTTGCGAGATTATTTATACATTCCATTGGGTGGCAATCGTACCGGAAAGTTTAGGCAATACATTAATTTAATGATTACAATGTTGATTGGAGGCCTGTGGCACGGTGCCTCCTGGAAGTTTGTGTTTTGGGGAGGTATGCACGGTACAGGTTTGGCAATTGATAAATTGTTTAATGATTTGGTTAAATTTAAAAGCAACTTGTTCACTAAAGCTGTGGGGCTTATTATCACTTTTAATTTCGTAGCATTTTGTTGGATATTTTTTAGGGCCGATTCTTTTGAAACCGCTGTTGATGTATTAACACAAGTATTTACATCCTTTAAGGGTGAATTGTTTGTGAGTGTAATAACAGGTTATAAGCAAGTATTTGCGCTTATATTGCTTGGATATTTATTACATATTACACCAAAAAAGTGGGATCTATTTTTAGAAAACAAGGTTACCCGCACTCCTTTAATTATCCAATCTGTTTTGCTTGCCATTGTTATTTGGATGGTAATACAGTGTAAGTCGGCAGAACTACAACCTTTTATTTATTTCCAGTTTTAAGAATTTTGTTTTACAATTCGGACAGGATATTTTATAATGCCGTAAAATGTTTTTTTACAGAATCAAGAAACTCGTCAAATACAAAACTGTTTGATGCTACTATTTCGGCTCCGAATAAATGATTGCTTTCACCTTTAAAATCTGATATTTTGCCTCCTGCTTGATGCACAATAAATATTCCTGCCGCAACGTCCCAGGGTTTTAATCCGTATTCATAAAATCCGTCAAGCCTTCCGCAAGCAACATAGGCTAGGTCGGCTGCGGCCGATCCCAATCTTCGAATACCGTGGGTGTGTTGCATATAGTATTTAAACAATTCTATGTATTCATTGAGTCGGCTATAATCGTAATAAGGGAAGCCTGTTGCTAGTAAAGAGTCTTTTAATTTGTTAACGCTTGATACTTGTATGACTTTTCCATTCAAATATGCCGGACTATTTTCCCAAGCATAAAAAGATTCTTGTGCGTTAATTTCATATATAACACCCAACACCAATTCATCGTTTCTTTTTAAGGCAATGCTAATACAAAAACAAGCTAAACCGTGAATAAAATTGGTAGTGCCATCCAATGGGTCTATTATCCAAGTATAATGTTCGCCTTTTTTATCGATGGTATTTTCTTCTGCAATAAAGCCACTTTCGGGAATAAATTCAGAGAGTTTCGCAATCAATTTTTTTTCGGACGTTTTATCAACATAGCTAACAAAATCATTTTGTCCTTTTACTTCAATGGAGCTGCTTTTAAATTTGCCCCTTTCCTCCAGAATGAATTTGCCTGTTTCGTGGCACAATTCAACTACGTTTTTACAAATAACTTCTAGGTTATAATTTTTCAATGGGCTACTGTTTGTTTTTTCTGCTCCAATTTTTTAAAATAAAATACACCTGCTATTCCCAATAAAAATAAAATGGTTGAAATAATTTCGGCTTGTGTAATGCCCCCTAAAATATGGTATTCAGTGTTTACACGTATTTTTTCAATAAAGAAACGTTCAATTCCATTAAGAATTAAATAAATAGAAAATAACACACCCGGAGTTTTTATCTTTTTACGCATACTCCACAAAACAAAAAACAAAGCAATACACATAATGCTTTCGTAAAAAGGAGTTGGCCATACAGGGTTTGCTAATATATTGCAGTGTGCTCCTTCACATCCGGGTATTGGAACGCCTTCGCTTATAACATTGTGCGGATACCTGAACGACCACATCCAATCGGGCAAAAAGCTCATCCAATTTGGTTTTGCTGCAAGGTTGTCAATTCCCCAATCACCATCGCCCGAAAGTTGGCAACCGATACGGCCTGTTCCGTAGGCTAGCATAATGGAGGGGGCACAAGAGTCGATTACGTGAGGAACATACAGTTTGTTTTTATTCGCATAATAAATTACGGAGATGGAGCCCAATATTAAACCACCATACATTGTTAAACCGCTAAAAGAAACTAAACCCTCTATAGGGTCGGCCATAAATTCGTCCCAATTTTCGAGGTTGTGAAAAATTTTAGCCCCTATTATTCCTGAAATGGCAGCTATCATTGTCATATTACCAACGTGTTCATGTGGGTGCATCACTAAATCTTTCCACACTGGGGTAGCCAATTTTTCCTTATCCTTTTCTTTGAATTTTAAATAAGCCGACAAGGCCCCACCCAATAAACCTCCAATTAAACTGCCCTCGTATGATAAAAGATAATGTTGGGGGTTGTGTGTAAATTCAACATAATTTAAAATCATCCCAACAATCTTATAAGCCAATAGAAATCCTATTAAGAAGGAAGTTCCAAGCTCAAGTATCGATGCTTTTTCACCTACTAATATTTTTTTAATGTTGGTAAACATCAATCCTTCTTTTTCTTTTCGGAACAATTCTTTTCCGAAAAAGTAGTTCGCCAATAAAAAGGAGATGGCAACAAAAAAACCAAAACTTTGTATTGGCATTGGAAGATTAATTCCGAAAAGGTCTTTTAAAAGATCGGTGATGGTTGGATACATATTTTATACTAGTTGTTGTTTGTTTTGTTTATGCTCAATAAATGTACAACACATTGACCCCTCACTATCGAAGTGACTCAATGTTACAGAAGTAATTTTATTGATAAGTGAAACATTGTATGCTGTTTTTACTTTTATGTAATTGGCAGTAAAACCATACATAAATCCATTTTTGTTTTCGGCTTCAAAAATCACTTTTTGTAAGGTATTTAAATTGCTTTCATAAAAGGCATGCTGCTTTTTTGCAGAGAGTACACGCAACATTTTGTTTCGTTTGTGGCGTATATTTTTAGGTACTACTTCTTTTATTTCAATGGCTTCGGTGTTGGCTCTTTCGCTGTAAGTAAATACGTGCAAATATGAAATATCCAGTTTATTTAAGAAATGATAAGTCTCTAAAAAATCTTCGTCCGTTTCTCCTGGAAAGCCAACAATAACATCAACTCCAATGCAACAGTGAGGCATTGTCTGTTTGATTTTATTTATCCTGTTTACATATAAATCACTAAGATAGCGCCTACGCATTAGTTTCAATATTTTGTCGGAACCCGATTGCAAGGGAATATGAAAGTGAGGCACAAAACGTTGTGATGTACTTACAAAATCAATCGTTTCGTCTTTTAATAAATTGGGTTCGATGGACGAAATGCGAATGCGTTCTATGTGTTGAATTTTATCAAGCTCTTTTACCAGCTCAAGAAAAGTATGTTCGTGCTTTTTGTTGCCGTTTTCACCTTTTCCATAGTCACCAATATTTACACCCGTTAATACTATTTCCTTTACACCTTGTTTTGCAATTTCGCTTGCATTTTTAAGCACATTCTCCATTTTGTCGCTGCGGCTAATGCCTCTGGCAAGAGGAATGGTACAGTAGGAGCAATTATAATCGCAACCATCTTGTACTTTTAAAAAGGCACGTGTTCTATCGCCAATGGAGTATGAATCCACAAAGAAATTAGCATCTTCCACTTCGCACGAATGAATTTCGGTGAGTGTTTTCTTTGATAGGTCGTTTATATAATGATCGATGTTGAATTTTTCGGTAGCACCTAATACCAAATCAACACCATCAATTTTGGCAATATCTTCCGGTTTTAGTTGTGCATAACAACCCACTATGGCAATAAATGCATTAGGGGAAGTTGTTAAGGCATTTTTAACTATTTTTTTACATTCCTTATCGGCATTTTCTGTTACCGAACAGGTATTAATCACGTAGATATCAGCAACTTCCGCAAAGTCAACTTTTTGGTAGCCATTGTTCACAAAACTTCGCCCAATGGTTGATGTCTCAGCAAAATTGAGTTTACAACCCAGGGTATAAAAAGCTACTTTTTTTGTTTCTGCCATTGGTTACAAAGATAGGTTTTTAGAATTTACTTATTGTATAATAATGAGTACTGCTTGACCCTGTATTCCATTTTCAATCCTTTTTTCTTCCAATATTAATAATTACTTTTATTCTTTAATTTTAAATTCATAATGGCTGGAAATATAGATAACAGGGATAAAATACTGGGAATACTTAAAGAAAAATCATCGTTAAAACAAGATGTGTTTCACACAACCATTAATGTTTTTAATGATTTCAAGAAGGTAATTAAGGAAATGGTCGATGACTTTAAAACAGAATCGGCTAAAATTGATAAGCGTATAGCGATTGATTTTGTGGATAAAAGTGAGTACGAAATGCACTTAAAAGTGGCGGGCGATATTATGGTTTTTTCTATGCATACAAACGTTTTTGAGTTTGATAAAAGTCACCCCATCACCAAAACATCTTACATTAAAAACAATGTATACAATTCATATTGTGGTGTTATTAACGTATACAATTTTTTATCCGATTCATTTAAATACAACCGCATTAATGATGTGGGCTATTTAATAGGCCGTATATTCATTAACAAGGAGTTACATTATTACGTAGAGGGAAAAAGACAAATAGGCTTAAGGCACAACGATTTTGTGAATGTGCAAATTGATAAAGCTATAATTAAAGATATTATAGAGTCATTAATCTTGTATTGTTTGGAATTTGATTTGTATACACCCCCTTTTGAGAGTGTCGGACAAATTAGTGTTATGGAAATCCAGGAAGCCTCAAACAATGTGCTAATAAAGACAGGGAAGCGCCTCGGCTTTCAGTTTATGGCAGAGGATGATGGGTCAAAATAGGAGATTTTCAATATTTTGTTTGCAAAACACCTAAAAAAGCGTATTTTTGCAGTCCAATTTTTGGAAAACTGGAATTTGGCCCGTTCGTCTAGGGGTTAGGACACCAGATTTTCATTCTGGTAACAGGGGTTCGATTCCCCTACGGGCTACAAAATAGAGTAAAAAGAGTAAAGAGTATAAATTATATAACAATTAAAAAATGGCAAATCATAAATCGTCCATAAAAAGGATAAGGACCAACGAAGCAAAAGCTGAACGTAATCATTATCAAGCAAAGTCAACCAGAACGGTTATTAAGAAATTAAGAACCACAAAGGATAAAAAAGAAGCAGAAAAATTACTTCCTGAAGTAGTTTCTATGGTTGATAAATTGGCTAAGAAGAATATCATTCATAAAAACAAAGCTGGAAACTTAAAGTCGAAGTTAACTAAACTCGTTAGCGCACTTTAATTTTTATCGTACTTATAAATTGAAGGCTTCCTCTTTTATGTGGAAGCCTTTTTTATTTTTGAAATGATGAAAACCTATTCAGATAAGTTAACCATAAAATCATGGTCGGAAGATGACAGACCACGCGAAAAACTTATTTCAAAAGGAAGGCAAGTATTAAGCGATGCCGAATTAATAGCCATTCTTATTGGCAGTGGATCAAAGGATGAATCGGCAGTTGAATTGTCTAAAAAAATGCTGAAACATTACGAGAACGACATTGATGTATTGGCGAAAATATCAGTGAAAGAATTAATGCAATTTAAAGGCATTGGTGAAGCAAAAGCTGTAAGCATTGTTGCAGCATTGGAGTTAGGTAGGCGAAGAAAATTTATAGAAAAAAATGAACGTGTAAAAATAGTTTCGAGTAAAGATGCTTACAATTGTTTGATAGCCGATTTGATGGATTTAAATCACGAAGAGTTTTGGATATTGCTGTTGTCGCGAAGCAATCACGTGATTAAAAAAATAAATGTGAGCAAAGGCGGTGTAAGTGGCACTGTGGTGGATTCAAAAGTAATATTCAAATACGCTCTTGAGCATTTGGCAAGTTCAATTGTACTGTGTCACAATCATCCTTCAGGAAATTTAAAACCAAGTGATGCAGATATTAAATTGACAAAAAATTTAAAGGAAGCGGGAAGAATTATGGACATTCTTGTGTTAGACCACCTGATTATAGGAGAAAAAAGCTACTATAGTTTTGGTGATGAAGGTATGTTGTAAAAATACGTAACTGTTTAAATTTTATCTTATTTGTATATGATACTATTTCCGTACTTTAGTCGTTATAGATAAGCACCTTGGGAATAATTCAAAAACAAGCCGTTAAAAATACTTTTTACACCTATTTGGGTGCCGTGTTGGGCTTTTTAACCAGCTCATTCTTTTTTCCACATATTTTCAGTACCGATGAAAATGGTTTGCGTATCGTTATAACTTCACTCGCTTTACTGTTTGCTCAGTTTGCTAATTTGGGATTTAGCAATGTAACCATCCGCTTTTTTAGTCATTTTAGAAGCAAAGAAAACAAGCATCACGGATTTTTATTTTATCCTGTAATCATTTCTGTAATTGGTTTTTCATTGTGGCTCATTCTTTTTTTGATTTTTAAATCAGATATCGTATCAATGAATTCCGAGAAGTCGAAACTCTTAGCTGATTACATTTTATACCTTATTCCTTTTGTTTTTTCATTGGTGTTCTTTAACGTGTTAGATGCTTATGCACGTGCAGTGTACAGTTCGGTAGTAGGAATATTTTTAAAAGAATTATTACAACGTGTGCTCATTATAATTTCCGCTTTATTGTATTTCTTTTCTGTGATAAATTTTAAAGGGATGGTTATTGGTTACATTATTTCATTTGCTATTCCTACGGTTGTTTTGGCTCTATACTTAATCAGATCAGGTGAATGGAGCCTTAAACCCGACACTTCTAAACTCAACAAAAGTTTGGCTTCCGATATGATACGTATGGGTTTGTTTTCTATACTAAGCGGTGTTGCATCGGTTACCATTGCCGAAATAGCCAGCATTATGGTGAATCAAAAATTAGGCTTGTCGGCTGCAGGTATTTATGGAATATTAGCCGGTTTCGGACTTATTATCGCTTTGCCTTCGAGAGCATTATACAGAATTTCAAGCACTGTAATTGCCGATTCCTGGCAAAAAAATGATGTTAAAACCATCAAATCTATTTATAGCAAAAGTTGTATCACACAATTATTAATTGGGTCTTTTCTGTTTTTAGCATTGTGGTGCAACATAGACAGTGTGCTAATGTTGCTGCCTCCCGAATACGCTGTTGGCAAGTACATCATTTTTTTTATTGGCCTTGGGAATTTAGTAGAAATGGCAACAGGAGTAAATGGAATCATCATTGCCAATTCAAAATATTATAAGTACGATGCTTTTTTTATGGTTGCATTAATCGGCATTACAATTATTACCAATCTCATTTTTATTCCTATTTATGGAATAATAGGTTCAGCCATTGCATCGGCTGTTACCATTACAACCTTTAATTTAGCTAGATATCTGTTTTTGTTTTTTAAGTTTGGAATGCAGCCTTACGATATGCAATCGCTGAAAGTACTACTTGTTTCAATCGTTGTATTTGTGCTAACCGGTTTCATTCCCTATTTCAATAATTTCTTTATAGATACTATTTTGCACAGTATACTAATTGTGATTGCTTTTTGGATACTCATCGTAAAAATGCATGTTTCGGAAGAAATATATGCGCGTTTAAAGGTATATCTCAATTTGGTGGGAATAAAAATCCCCTAAGCATTTCACCATTTCCTTAAAAAAACTAACT
The DNA here is from genome assembly GCA_903840505.1 of uncultured Bacteroidota bacterium. Classification (GTDB taxonomy): domain Bacteria; phylum Bacteroidota; class Bacteroidia; order UBA4408; family UBA4408; genus CAIMGI01. The sequence continues at coordinate 6,902 of CAIMGI010000006.1, read as the reverse complement.
TCGTATTCAATTTACAAAATCTATGATGCGCTTTGTTTATTTGCTGTTGTTTCTGTTCATTACATCTTCCGTTAATGCTCAAATAAGACCTGTTTTTAGTGGCTTCCCTGCAAGCACTTATCAGTCGGCTCAAAATAAGTATTATTGGAAAAACAGAAAACCTTTTGAAGGGTATTGGCAGCAGGATGTACACTATAAAATAAGTGCAGATGTGGATGAGAAAACAGATATTGTTACCGGTCAGGAGGAGCTTATTTATTACAACAATTCGCCCGATGTACTCAATTACGTGTACTTCCATTTATACAGCAATGCACAAATAAAAGATTCGTACTTGAGCGACTTGTACAAAAACAACGGCTATACATTGACTTATGGTAAATACCAAGAGCAAAATTTGGGAACAAACATTGAAAAAATAAGTAGTGCAGGCCGTGACTTGAAAGTAGAACTCGATAATACCGTCCTAAAAGTGTTTCTTCAAAAGCCTTTAATGCCGGGCGAATCAGTATCATTGGACATTGATTTTAAAACTTACTTCGACAACGGTACCATTCGTAACCGAATGAAAATGTTCAATGCTTTTGGCTATAAACATTACGATTTGGTTCATTGGTATCCTCGGATTTCAGTTTACGATAGAAAAATGGGATGGGACACCGACCAGCATCTCGATCACGAATTTTATGGTGACTATGGGACATTTGATGTTGAAATAACTTTTGCAAATAATTACGTGTTGGACGCAACAGGAGTTTTAATTAACCCTGAGGAGGTATTACCTGCCGAACTCAGAAGGCAGTTGGACATAAAAAACTTCGCGAACAAACCTTGGAATTCGCGCCCTACCGAAATTATTAAACCTGATGGCAGCAGAAAAATATGGAAATTTCATGCTGAAAACGTACACGATTTTGCACTTACTGCCGACCCAACTTACCGCATTGGTGAAGCTGAATGGAACGGGATTAAATGCATTGCATTGGTTCAGGAACCGCATGCATCACGTTGGCAAACCGCTGCCGAGTATGTGGCAAAAATTATAAAATCGAATTCTGAAGATTTTGGAATGTACGCTTATCCTAAAATGATTGCAGCCGATGCGCAAGATGGAATGGAATACCCAATGCTTACCTTGGATGGTGGTGGTGACCCCGATTATAAAACCTTATTCATTCACGAAATAAGTCACAATTGGTTTTTTGGAATGGTAGGAACCAATGAAACCTATAGGGCAGCAATGGACGAAGGATTTACACAATTTCTTACTGCCTGGACGTTTGAGCGCATTGATGGTAAAAAATTAATTAAAGGTATACCAGTTTCCCAATACATTCGAAAGCACTTAAAGGTAGAAGATGTGCGCGAGAACCAAGTATACAGAGGATATGTTTTTGATGCAATTAAAGAAAGCGATGCCACCTTGAATACCCATTCCGATGGTTTTAACGGTGCTATTCGACATGGGGGAGGATATGGGCAGGTTTATAATAAAACAGCAACCATGCTGTATAATTTACAATACGTATTGGGTGAAGAGTTATTTTTAAAAGCGATGCAACATTATTTCAATCAATGGAAAATTTGCCACCCCTATATGGAAGATTTTCGAAGTTCTGTTATTGGTTTTACAAAAGTGGATTTAAATTGGTTTTTTGACCAGTGGATGGAAACCACTAAAATTATTGATTATAAGGTAGGTCGTATTAAAAAGGGAAAAGAGCAAAATGAATATAACATTACTTTTAAACGTGAAGGAAGAATGCAAATGCCCCTCGATTTTCAAGTAACAGCGAAGGACGGCAAGAAATACAATTATTATATTCCCAACAATTGGTTCGAGAAAAGTACCAGTGCAACTATTCTTCCTCGATGGATAGGTTGGGATAACATACAAAAAGAATATACCGCAAAGGTTGTAATACCAAATGGCATTAAGGAAGTTCAAATTGATACAAGCTACCGCTTAGCAGACCTCAATATGTTGAACAACAGTAAAAAATGTCAAGTTACGTTCAGTCTCGATCATCGTATTTACAATACTCCGGACAGAAAAAATTACGAAGTTTTTATGCGTCCTGATTTGTGGTACAATGCCTACGATGGAGTAAAAGCTGGTGTTGCAGTAAATGGTAACTACTTAAATTATTTCCATCAGTTTGATGCCGCAGTTTGGTACAATACAGGATTAGGTCAATACACTAAAAGTTCTTCCGATTCAGGAAACAAGCACCACGATGTGATTTCATATCGATTTAATTACAGAACTCCCACTAATGCCTTTGTGAAAAATTCTGCAGTTAACTTTTCAAGTAGATTTTTAGATGGTTTGAATTTGCACCGAATAGGATTTGAACTGAGAGACAAAAAGGATAAAAACCAGATGTATATTTATTATAAAGCAATGTGGCGACAAGATTCTTACGCTTATAATTATTTATTGTATCCTGCAGAATGGGGCGCAAGTAAATTTAACAATACCATTAATTTGGGTGTAGATCACAAATACTTGTATAAAAGAGGGTCTGGAAATATAAACCTGAATGTTAAGTCGTCTGCTTTAGGTAGTGATTATAACTATTCTCAAATAAGTTTGACCGTTGTAAACAAAAACGCATGGGGTAAATTTGATTTCAATACTCGTACCTTTTTTCAATATGGTTTTGGTAATAACCAAGCAAGTGAATCGGCTTTGTTTTTCGCGGGTGCCAATCCAGAAGAGATGATGGAAAACAAATATGTTCGTTCTGCCGCTTTTGTTCCTGAGTCCTATGTGGGCTCTTATGGTGTAAATACCAATAATTTTCAATACGGTGGAGGTTTAAATATGCGTGGATATGCGGGATATCTGATTCCGCAAGTGCAAACGGACGGTACTTATTCATTCATATACAAAGGCACAAGCGGAGCAGCTGTAAATGCTGAGTTGGGTTTCGACAGGTTGGTATCCTTGATGCCACGAAAAATGAGGAACTACTTTAAAGTAAATACCTATCTCTTTGGCGATGCGGGAATAATCGATTACACAAATGTTGTTGGTAAGAAGAGTTTTTCAGCGCCTCGTTTTGATGCAGGGTTAGGAGCTGCACTTACTATAAAAAAATGGGGAGCTTTGCAAATGTTAGATCCGCTTACCCTTCGTTTCGATATGCCTTTTTTTATAAGTAATACCCCCAATGTTAGCCCCGAATATGTTAAATTTCGTTGGGTAATATCTGTAAGTAGAGCATTTTAATGTTTTATTATTCGGTTAAAAAAAATAAATTTGTAGAATTGTTACTTATAGGCTTAAATAAACATCAGCGATGAAATACATAAAATACTTGTTTCTATTACTTGCTCTTTCGGTTTCCTGTGTGGTTAACGCACAGAGTAATGAAGTGAAAAAGAAATATTCAGATGCAGAGTTTCACGTTGCCAACAACAATTATGCATTGGCATTACCGTTTTATCTGGAAGTTTTCACTTCCGACCCTACCAACGCTAACCTGAATTATAAAATCGGGATATGTTATTTAAATTCTGTTTCTGAGAAGATTAAGGCCGTTCCTTTTCTAGAACTTGCAGTTACAAGATTATCCAAAGGCTATGATGATATTGATTTAGATGAAAAGGATGCACCTTACTCTGCCTTGTATCATTTAGGACGAGCCTATCATTTCGATTATAAATTTGACGAAGCGATTATCTATTTGGAAAAGTACAAAGCATTGTTTAAAGCCGGAAGAGACAAAGAGATTATAAAAGAATTGAATCACGAAATTGAACAATGTAATTTTGGTAAGGAAGCAGTAAAAAAGCCAAAAGATGTTACTGTTGCCAATTTAGGAGATAGCATCAACAGTAAATTCCCTGATTTTGCACCCATTATTTCGGCAGACGAGAGTATGATTATATTTACTTCCAGAAGAGATGGTAGTACGGGAAGTGATGCACCTGGTTTGGATGGAAGTTATCCCGAAGATATTTATGTTTCCTACAATAACGATGGAATATGGAGCAAAGCAGTACAAATTGGATCAAACATCAATACTCCTGAAAATGATGCTTCCATAGGTCTTTCTGCAGATGGTCAGCAATTACTTGTTTACAAGGACGATAATGGTGACGGTAACATTTATAAAAGTGATTTAAATGGAGATGTGTGGAGTGTTCCCGCAAAAATGACCTCCGATATCAATACAAAGTCTTGGGAGCCGAGTGCTTGTTTAACTCCTGATGGTTTAACCCTTTATTTTGTGAGTGATAGAAAAGGTGGATTTGGAGGAAGAGATATTTGGCGTTGTGTAAAATTGCCGAATGGTGATTGGAGTTTGGCTCAGAATTTAGGTCCTTCCATTAATACAGAGTACGATGAGGACGGTCCTTTTGTGCATCCAAACGGTGTTACTATGTTTTTTAGTTCTAAGGGCCATAAGAGTATGGGCGGATTTGATATCCTTACCACATTTAAAGATGAAGAAACAGGTGCTTGGTCCCCTCCAGTAAACTTAGGTTTCCCAATCAACACTACAGATGACGATGTGTTTTATGTGGTTTCAATCGATGGAAGAAGAAGCTATTACTCTTCTGCAAAAGAAGGTGGTTTTGGAGAAAAAGATATTTATATGATTACTTCCAGCGAATCGGTTGCAGAGCCAATCAGTTTATTTAAAGGATTTGTAACATTAAACGGAGGCTCTGATAATTTACCCGATGTTAAGTTAACGGTTGTTGACAATGAGTCGCAATCAGAGTTACCTGCTGTTAGAATGAACAGTAAAACAGGTAAGTATATTTTGCTTTTGAAGCCGGGGCGTTCGGGTAAAAGTTATACTGTGAATTACGAAGCCGATGGGTTTAAAGCACAAAGCTTGGTTGTACGTGTTGAGCCAGGAACATCTTACCAAGATATTGGTAAAGAAATAAAATTGAAGACCATTAATTTTGTAAACTTAAAACCGGGTACTGTTGCTTTGCTTGGAACTGTAACAGACAAAGAAAATAAGAGTCCGATTAAAAAGGCAGTTGTGATTGTGAAAGACAATAAAACAGGTACACTTATTCAGAATTACCCTGTAGATGCAACCGGTCAGTATTACATCATAGTTCAAATGGGACAAGATTTGAACTTAACCTATGAAGCTGAAGGTTATTTGTTTTACTCCGATAACGTGAATGTTCCTAAGGATGCTACTTACACTGAAATAAAAAAGGATGTTGAGTTAGAGAGAATAAAGGTAGGTTCAAAAATAGTATTGAGAAATATTTTCTTTGATACCAATAAAGCTACCCTTAGAAAAGAATCAAAAACAGAATTGCAGAATTTGTATGATATTATGAAGAAGTATCCAGAGTTCCGTTTCGAAATAAGCGGTCATACCGATAGCCAAGGTAATGATGCTGCCAATATGAAATTATCGCAGTCACGTTCTCAATCTGTTGTAACATACCTTATTAAAAAAGGGATTCCTAAGGATAGAATGGTTGCGCAAGGTTATGGTGAAACAACTCCAATGGCACCTAACTTATTGCCGAATGGAAAACCCGATAAAAAGGGAATGCAAATAAACAGAAGGGTTGAATTTAAAGTTATTGAGTAATTATAATAGTAATTAAAACAAAAAATGCGAGGTAATTTTCCTCGCATTTTTTGTTTTGTTTAGCGCCTGATGGCGTAGATTAATTCGTCTTCGAATTCACCATTTTTTAAAAGTGCCTTTTCAAATTGCCCTTCCAGTATAAAGCCAGATTTCTCAAGCACACGTTGCGATGCTTTGTTTGTACCAAAGGGGCGTGCGAAAACCCTGTTGATGTCGTAGGTCTTGAAAGCAAAGTCCACCATTTCTTTTATAGCTTTTGTAATAATACCATTTCCCCAATGTGCTTCAGATAACCAATAACCGAGTTCAGCATTCCTTCTGTGTATGTCCGCTTGTGGATGTATTCCAATTCCACCTACTGCTTTTCCGTTTACGACAATTGCGAAAATGTGAACAGGGGTATCTTTTGTTGCAAATTCAATAAATGCCTTTCCATTTTCAGGTGTATATGGATAAGGAAATCCATCAGTCATAAACTTTGCAATTTTAATATTATTAGCCTGTTCCACTAAACTGTCTAAGTCATTTATTTCCCAAGGGCGAAGTGTGAAATCCATTTTATTTATTTTTTGCATTAATGATTTGCCTAATTGCAGTCAAATGCGAAAGTAAAACCAAAGGTACAACGCAGCTGGGAAGCCAGTTAAACGGGAAATATAAAACAGCAATATTGGGTTGTTCAAATGCAAATTGTTGAAACGGAAAGGGTGCCGATAAAATTGCATTTATTACAATGTTGAGCAATAGCGCCAAACAAATGAAGTTCCAAAGCAGCAGTATTTTATTGCTCAATATCCTTTTTACATAACCAAAATAGTAGATAAATGGGGCACTTAATCCCGATAGGATATCGAAGTTTCGACCTTCAAAAGTCATAAGTTCAGGAACTGTTTTATGAACAAACAACCAAAACAAAACAAGCTCTACAGGAATTCTTATAGTATGCAATAGCGTAAGCGTCTTTATATCCAATGTATCCAAGTATTGTTTTCCCTTTGTTGTTGTGAAAAGTGCAATTATAAAAAGGAAAGGAGGGAGTAGTAAAAACAAAAATCGTGGCGGAAATCCGCTTGTTACGGTATAAAAACCACTCATGCCAATAACAGTTTGGACTATTAACCAAGCTAACAAAATTTGCAAAGTCATTCTTGAATTTCCTGTGGCTTTATAAAAAAGTATGACGCTTAAAAATGTTGTAAATCCAAAAACTAAGCCGATGTAAATAGGTAGATTTTCCATATTTTAATTATTTTTTGTTGTTCTTTCTATTTCATTTTAATGGGTATCCATATTTCTTCTTCCGAATTAGGGTCGCCATTT
>CAIMGI010000005.1 GCA_903840505.1 uncultured Bacteroidota bacterium | reverse complement strand
CCATTGGGCCCTCCAACATAAGCCGTTGCAAAACAGCCGTTGGCACATCCATTTTGGAATCCTTCCGACCAAAATATTTGGGCTTTACTATGAAATGTAAAGAGTGTTGTGAAAGAAATGATGAGTAAAATACACCATTTTTTGTATGGTTGAGATATATGCATTGCTTATGCCTTTAGTTTAAACTTTATATGTACCGTAATTTTACACATAAAAAAGAAGAAAAAAAACACAAAAAGATATTTTTTTAGTAGTGCCACTATTTTTAATAGCTTATCTTTGCTATATATGATTTTTGATATTGTATGAGAGAAGAAAATGAAGATTACGGTAGTGAGAAGGACTTGAATGTGCTGTTGGACAAGTATGAGTTGATGCTAAAGGAAAATGAGCAATATTTTTTTGATGTATACGAATTCGAAGAATTGATCAATTGCTATATTGACGAAAAGCGAAATATAACAAAAGCCTTACAAGTTTGTACTTTAGCCATTAGTCAACATCCTTATTCGGTTGTTTTTTTAATTCGCCAGGCACAATTGTATGGCTCTTTAAACAATATACACAAAGCGATGGAGTCTATTTCCAAAGCTGAGTTGATGGAACCAAGTAATCCCGAATTGTTTTTAACCAGAGGAGGTATCTACAGCCAGATGCACGAGTATGATAAAGCCATTGAAAGTTACCATTTAGCGCTTGAGATAACCGATGAAAAGGATGAGGTGTATATGAACATTGCTTTTGAATATGAAAACAAAAACGATTATAAAAAAGCCATACATTATTTGAAACTTGCATTGGAAGACAATCACGAAAATGAATATGCTTTGTTTGAGCTCGCTTTTTGTTTTGATGCGGATGGCAATATAAAAGACAGCATTGAATTTTACAATGGTTTTTTAAATGAACATCCATATTCCCATTCAGCTTGGTATAATTTGGGTATTGCCTACAATAAAAGTGGCGATTTTCAAAAGGCAATTGATGCTTATGATTATGCTATTGTAATTCAAGATGAATTTAGTTCAGCTTATTTTAATAAAGGTAATTCCTTGGCAAATATTGGTTTGTTTAATGAAGCAATTGAAACGTATCGTAAAACCTTTGAATTTGAATCGCCCGATGCAGTTACCTACTATTACATAGGTGAATGTTTCGAAAAGATGGAGAATTATGAAGATGCATTAATCAATTACAATAGAGCCATAAAAACTGATACTGAACTGGCCGATGGTTGGATAGGTGTGGGTGTAGTGTTGGATTGCTTAGAGAGAACTACCGAGGCTGTTCATTACATTAAAAAGGGAATTGAGATTGAAGGCAGCAATGCTGATTATTTATATATATTGGGCGATATACAGCAAAAGCTAGGTTTTTACGATGAAGCCGAAGAAGCCTATAGGAAAGGTGTTGAGATGGATCCTGCCAACATAGAAGTTTGGCTTGAATTATCACAGATGTTATACAGTCAGGGAAATATTCAATTGGCAGTGGAGACTGTTGCCGAAAGTATAAAATATGTTCCTGATGCAGTGGAGCTATTTTATCAAATGGCAGGATTGAAATATTTGGAAGGGAAAAATCAAGAGGCCTCAGAATATATGGAAAGGGCATTGTTGTTGGATTTTTCGAAACACGAAATTATATATGAGTTATCGCCAACTCTAAAAGAAAATACATTTGTAAATGCATTGATAGAACAGTATAGAAATTAATTTGATTATGAATTACAATTTACCACACATACCCGAGAGACCAAAAAAGCCCAGAGAAAGAGGACTTACAATGATGATGGACAAAGGCTTGAGTTTAAGGGAAGCTGAAAACTTTATTGATGCAAGTGGCCATTTGACCGACATTGTAAAATTGGGTTTTGGAACATCGTATATCACACCTAATTTACAGGAAAAAATTAAGCTGTATCACGCTGCAGGGTTTAAGGTGTATTTGGGTGGAACTTTGTTTGAGGCTTTTATTATTAGAGGTATGTTTGACGATTATTGCAAATTGTTAGATAAATTAAAACTTACTACTGCGGAGGTATCTGACGGTTGTATGGATATGAAGCACGATGATAAGTGTGGATACATTCAAAAACTTTCCAAAAATTATACTGTTTTATCCGAAGTGGGTTCTAAGGAGGAAGGGCTTATTATCCATCCTAACAAATGGACATCTATGATGAAAAAGGAGTTGGAGGCTGGTTCTTGGAAGGTAATTGCTGAGGCGCGCGAAGCAGGAAATGTGGGTATATACCACTCAAATGGAAAAACGCATACATTGCTTATTGATAAGATAATCGCAAAAGTTTCACAAGACGATATTTTGTGGGAAGCACCTGTAAAGTCACAGCAAACTTGGTTTGTAAATTATTTGGGGGCCAATGTTAATTTAGGAAACATTGCTCCTTTTGATGTTATTCCTTTGGAAACATTGCGACTTGGTTTACGCGCAGATACCTTCTTTAACTTTTTGCCAAAGGAATTAAAAAAATAAAAATGAAAGAAATAACGGTAACAGAACTTAAACAAAAGTTCGATAGCAAAGAAGATTTTCAATTGATAGATGTTCGTGAACAATATGAAGCCGACATTGCTCAAATTGGCGGCATACTTATTCCGATGGGAGAAATTATGGACCATATTTCTGAAATTTCACGCGACAAAACAGTTGTTGTTCATTGCCGTAGCGGAAAACGCTCAGCAGGGGTTATTATGGCGCTTGAGCAACAACACGGCTTTACCAATTTATACAACCTAAAGGGTGGCATATTGGCCTATTCTGATGAGGTTGATAATTCCATACCCAAGTACTAGTCTTATTTATGGAATGGTTACATAGTTTGTTGGATTTTGTGTTGCACATCGATAAGCACTTAGAGGTGCTGATGGCAGAGTATCAATTGTCGACTTATTTTATTTTATGTCTTATTATTTTTTGCGAAACTGGCTTGGTAGCAACCCCTTTTTTACCAGGTGATTCTTTATTGTTTGCCGCAGGTGCCATTATTGCAAAAACAGGCATACTCAATGTGTGGCTGCTTATTCCTTTGTTGTTTATGTCAGCAATTTTAGGTGACAATGTAAATTATTTTGTAGGAAAATATATTGGTCCGCGACTTTTTGAAATGAAGGGGCTTAAAAAAATATTGCGCAAAGAGTACCTTGATAGAACTCATTCTTATTATGAAAAGCACGGAGGTAAAACCATTATTATGGCTCGTTTTATACCCATTATTAGAACCTTTGCACCCTTTGTTGCAGGGGTAGGGGCAATGGAGTACAAGCGTTATATTGGATTTTGTATAGTGGGCGGAATTATTTGGGTTTCCTTACTTACCTTATCCGGTTATTATTTGGGAAGCAATCAATGGGTAAAGGATCATTTTGAAATAGTTGTTTTTGGCATCATTGGTGTTTCTGTATTGCCTGTAATTTATGCTTTTTTAAAGGGGCGTTTTTCGAAATCGAATTCTTAACGATTTCAATTTATAGGAATCAAAAGGCTTATATTTTTACCTTAATCACAACTTTCCTAACCTTCTCAGGCTGTTTTTCATACACACTTGGCATATGTAAATCGCTAGGGTGAAAAATCGCAAACATACCTGGTTTTAATTCAAAGAAGGAAGCCTTTTCACTAAACAACATATAATCATCCTCTGCGCTATATTCTTTAACGGGTGTTTGATTATTTAGCAATGTATGTCCAACAAATTCACTACCTTTTAAAAGGTATTGTATATCGATGTATTTACGGTGTGATTCTAACTTGCATTCAAGTCTGTTTTTTGTTTCATAATCTTGCACCAAGGCAAAAATATCGCTTCCATCTATTTCATATTTGCCGGGCTCTACAGTAGATAGGTCTGTCGTTTTCATATACCCCAATGCTGTCGCCATTCGTTTTCCCAACAATTTATATTGGTCGGCATTTTCAATTTTATCAAGTATCATAATATTGTTTTTAAATAAAAAAACCACCCTGATTGGGGTGGTTTAATTTATGGTTTTTATTATTTTACCCTTTCAACGTAGCTGCTGGTACGTGTGTCTATCTTTATTTTTTCACCTTGGTTACAAAACAAAGGAACATTTAGAATGGCTCCAGTTTCCAAGGTTGCCGATTTTAATGTGTTGGTAGCAGTATCTCCTTTCATACCGGGTTCGGTATAGGTAATCTCCAATTCAACAAAGGTAGGTGGGTCAGCACTAATTGCGTTATCCCCTTCAAAAGCAACCTTTACGGTCATTCCTTCTTTCATAAATTTTAAGCCCGGACCAAACATTGTTCCTTCAATATACACTTGCTCATAAGTTTCATTGTCCATACAAACCATATTATCGCCTTCGGCATAAATGAATTGAAGCTCTTTAAAATCAACACGAATTATGGTAACTTCTTCGCCCGAACGAAAACGGTATTCAACCGATTTTCCGCTTTTTAAATTTCGCATCTTTGCTTGGTAAAATGCTCTTAAGTTGCCGGGTGTACGGTGTTGGTACTCGGTAATTTGACATAGCTCACCATTGAAACGGATGTATGATCCTACGTTAATATCTCCTGTATTTGCCATTGTAATTGTATAAATATGAATAGGGATGCAAAGATAAGACGATTGCCTTGAAAAGCAAATTCACAATTTATGCTATTTTTGCAGTCGCTTTATATGAAAAATACAGTAAAATACATTCTTCAGCGCTTATTGGGATTTAAGCGTTACCTCACTGTTTTTTCGGTGTTTAAAGTGTATACTTTAAAATGGGATAAAAAAGAGAATGCTTTTTTGCACTTTATAAATATGTTGCCCAATGAAGGTGTTTTGTTGGATATAGGTGCAAACATTGGAGTAATGAGTGTAATAGCAGCTCAAAAATTGAATAGAGTAGAGGTATTTGCATTTGAACCCATTCCGAATAATTTAGCTGTATTAAAAAAAACGATAGCCTATTTTAATATTTCAAATGTAAGGGTATTCGACACTGCTTTGGGTAATGAAAGTGGTACAGTGGAAATGGTCATGCCCGTTGAGAATAATGTGAAAATGCAGGGACTTAGTCACGTAGTACACAGCAGTATTCCTGAGCGCAATGAGGGTGATAAATTCACTGTTTCGGTAAAAAGACTCGATGATATTTTAGAGATAAAAAATAGCCCATTACCAATAATGGGAATAAAAATAGATGTTGAGAATTACGAGTATTTTGTATTGGATGGTGCACGACAGCTATTACAAACCCATAAACCCATTATTTATATTGAACTGTGGGAAAATGAGAACCGATACAAGTGTTTTGATCTTGTAAAAGAATTAGATTATACTATAAAAGTATTGGTAAATAATTCCTTGGTGAACTATGATGCAAATGTGCATACAACACAAAATTTCTTTTTTGTTTAGTTGCGTCAATTATTAAGCCTTTTTAACGTCTTCTCAATATATTGTTCATTAGGCAATTGCGATTGTTGAATGCGTTTAGCATAATGAATACTATCCAATATTTCTTTTTGTTTTTCTTCCACCAACTGTTTTTGTTGTTCTACTTGTTGTTTTTGCTCTTCAACTTTGTTCTTTTGAAGTTCAATAATATTTTTTTGTTTGCGTGTAACGCGTAAGGATCGAAATATGAAACCTGCAAATAAAATAACCAATACCAAAGAGCCAAGAACAAAGAATAAAATAGTTCGTTGTTTTTTACTTTTTACTACTGCAATTTCTTCTTGATTTTCTAATTCCTTTTTATGTTCTACTTCTGCAATAGCTTCTTTCTTTTCAAAATCGAAATTCATTTGAGTTTGGATTGTTTTTTTACGCGTTTCTTCATTGTCTAAACTGTCGCTGTAAAGAATACATAATTTGTAGTTTTCGTAAGCTCCTTTAAAATTACCGGTAGCACTATCTAGATTCGAGAAACTACTATATATGTCTTTTAGGTATTCAATATAACCAATTTCAGTTGAAAGCTCTTTTGACTTTTGAAGATATTTGCGTGCTAAATGATATTTTTTTTGCTTTACTAAAATATCTCCAATAGATCCACAACATGTTGCTATACCAACTTTGTCCGATATTTTTTCCCTGATTTTAAGCGAAACAAAGTAATAATTTAGTGATTCAGAATATTTGTCTAGATTATAATAGACACTGCCAATGTTAAAATAAGAGGTCGCAATACCTGAACTGTCCATTAATTCAGTACTTAATTTTAAGGAAGCTAAATGATTTGTTAATGAGGCTTCTAACTTTCCAAGCGATAGATATAAACTACCGATATTGTTATAGGAATAAGCCATTTCAGCTTTGTTTCCCAATTTTATTTCTATTTTTAAAGAAGCAAGATGATTTTTTAATGATTCAATATAATTGTTTTGAAAGTGATATACCGTTCCAATATTATTAAATGAACTAGCTATACCTTTTTGATTATTTGTTTGTTCATATATTTTCAAACAAATTAAAAATGTTTTTAATGCTTCGGGATAATTGCCCTTAAAACAATGTATAGAACCAATATTATTGTATGCATCGGCAATAAAATATGTTTCATTTATTACTTTAGCAATTCTTAGTTGTTCAACATAATTTTTGAGTGCTCCATTATAATTTTCATTTTCTTCGGCAAACAAACCGAACTGACGATAAATCTTAACTAAACTTTTTTCATCATTAATCTTTTTTGCTATCTCAAGCGATTGGTTTAAGCAACTCATTGCTTTTTGAGAGTCGGTATATTGGTACTCCACAAAAAGTGTATTGAGTACACTTATTTTAGTAGTGTCTTCTTTAGAATTTTTAAGAATGGTGAGTAGCGAATCAGTTTTTGTATTTTGAGAGTAGCAATACAGAGCAGATAAATGACAAAAAATAATTATGAAAAAGAGCTTCTTCATTTATTTCTTATTAATCTGTTTAAATGTTTCTCAATATATTTCTCAGTAGGCAACAGCGATTGCTGAATTCTTTTAGCATAATGAATACTATCCAATATTTCTTTTTGTTTTTCCTCCACCAACTGTTTTTGTTGTTCTACTTCTTGTTTTTGTTTCTCTACTTTATTCTTTTGAAGTTCAATTATGTTTTTTTGTTTACGTGTAATGCGTAAGGAAAGAAAAATGAAACCTGAAAAGATAAGAACCAATACCAAAGAGCCAAGAACAAAGAATAAAATAGTTCGTTGTTTTTTACTTTTTACTTCTGCAATTTCTCCTTGATTTTATAGCTCTTTTTTATGTTCTGCATTTACAATAGCTTCTTTCTTTTCAAAATCATAGGTCATTTGTGCTTGTATCGTTTTTTTTTTGTTTCCTCATTGTCTAAACTGTCGCGGTAAAGAATGTATAATTTGTGGTTTTCGTAAGCTTCCTTATAGTTTTTTGTAGCAATATTTAGCTCTGTTAATGCACTATAGGAATTCCTTATTGCACTCTTATCTCCTATTAATTTTGAAATCTCATTTGCTTTATTCAAATAATCATTTGCTTCGCTGTATTTATGTTGTTTTAAAAGCACATTCCCAATATTATAGAAAGAGGAGTTGATTCCGACTTTATCACCTATTTCTTCTCTGATTTTTAAGGATATGAAATGGTTTTTTAATGAGATATCTAATCTTTCTTTACGAATTGAAGCTGTACTATTTTCTTCAATAAAGTCGGAATATACATTTCCAATATTATTGTAGCTATTCGCAATACATTGTTTGTCTCCAAAAGCTTCTTCAATTTTTAAAGAAGCCTCATAATTATTTAAAGCTTTAGAATAGTTTTTTTGTGCAAAATATATATTTCCAATATTGTTGTATGTTCTAGCAATTCCTTTCTTATTATTAAGTTTAGTTTCTATTTTCAATGCAGCTAGATAGTTTTTTAATGCTTCCGGAAAATTATTTTGGCGCATATAAATGATTCCTATATTATTGTAAGCACTAGATTTTGCTTTTGTATCACCCACTTCTTCTGCTATTTTCAAAAAAATAAAATAAACTTTTAAAGCTTCAGAATAATTACCTTGGGCAGAATAAATATTTCCAATAGAATTATAAGAAGCAATTTGCCCATTTTTGTCCTGTATGCTTTCTTTTATTTTTAAAGAAATATGTTGGTTTTTAAGTGCTTCGGAATAATTGCCTTCATTGTAATGTATAATTCCAATGTTACTATATGCTGCAGCCTCTTTCTTTTTATTGCCGATTGCTTTAAATATTTCCAATGAAATAGTATGTTTTTTTAAGGCCTCTTCATAATTTCCTTTGTCTTCTGCAAAATAGCCTAATAGTGTGTATGCTGTACCCTCACCCTTTTTATAATCAATTTTTCTAGCTAATTGCAATGCATCATCTAAGCACTTCTTCGCCTTTTTTTCATCTGAAAACTCATATTCTAGAAATAGATTATTGAGAATATTTACTTTATTACTATCCTCTTTTGCTATTTTAAATACGTTTAATAAGGAGTCAAGTTGATGGTTCTGTGCAATGCAATTAACAACAGAGAAAAGGCAAAATAGTAATAAATTAAAAGCCTTCTTCATCTTTATCTCTCTTATCTTTTTGTTTAAGCGAAGTTGGATTCCTATTTATTTTAGCAAAGTAACGTGCCCTTTTATTACACCAACATTGCCTTTATTGTCGGTGTAATTTATGATATAAAAATATACTCCTGCTGGGCATTCTTTTTTGTTACAAGTGCCGTCCCAAGAAGCCTTTAGTTCATTCGATTTATATACTGCCGAACCATAGCGATTGAAAATAGTTGTTTCCAATGCCGTTGCATTTTGAATTTTTACTGGCATAAAAAAGTCGTTTTGTCCATCACCGTTTGGTGTGAAAATATTGGGATAAGTCAATACAAAAATCGAGTCAATTGGGGGTTTGGGAATTACAGAATCAATAGGCGCTTCAATTTTTTTGAAGAAGGCAATGATGGTATCGTTGCTCGTATTTAAAATGGTTTTTACGTTTGTTGTTAGCGTGTCGGGTAGCAGCGGATGTATTTTTCTCTCCCAATGGTCGAATACATAACCATTAGCAGCAGTTGCTTGTAATGGGATGCTAACTCCTCCAAAATAGTTATTCGCAGTCCAAGGATACGTGCCTGGGGTATATTGACTTATTTTTACATCACCCGAAAGAGGAGGGGATACCGTAAAAGTGACTACAAACGGCCCGTCAAGGTCATAACAATCTTTAAACAAGCTATCAATTACAGAACACCTACCGTTTATTTGCTGTTGAATGTAAGCTAAATTAGCTTGCCACCCGGCCATATTTCCACCCCATCGTGCTATTTGTGCAGGCATTTCGGGTGTTAATACATTTATCATTCTTCCTAACAATGCATTTAAACTGTCGCAACTCAAATGGGTATTTATAAGTTCAACATATCGGTTAACATACATCGATTTAAAATCGGCATTTTGCATCAACCGTGTAAAAATATCCAAGTGCCCCATTTCCGGACCGGCATTTGCAAAAATATTATCCAAAGCGCAAGGGTCAACAGTGTAACCTGTATTGGGCCATCCTGCATAGTTTTCTCCAAGATCATATACATTGTCTTGGTCCCAACAAGCATAGCGCCATTTCTTTTTATTGCCATTTGGATTTCTTCCTCTCCACCACATTGTATTCCAGCTTATCCAGTCGCTGTTTACTACATAGGTGTTCAGAATAATATTGTCGATTACACTTTTGTAGCTGAGCAAACTATCAACATAAGCGTATTCAGTTGCGTTTGCCATATTGTGTGACATAATAAAATTGTACAAATTTACCCAAGCAGTATCGCTTCCGTACTTAATGTTTAAGCCTCCCCAAAAAGCCAATACATCAATATCTTTCTCGTCTTGGTTATAATAAAAATTTGTGAAATTGTGGTGGTCAACTTTTTCTCTTAATTCATATACTCCCCAATATTGTCCGTTGATAAACAGTATACACGATTCAGTAGAACGTTCATCCATTTCAAAATTTCCTTTTTGCGAAATAGTCTGAACAAAGGCATCTCGAAGGTGACATCCCGGTACTCCATTCTGAGTTTGTGCAAAAGGGTAATTGTCAGATGCTGCAGCTTTTAAAATTACCCGATCAAATTTAGTACGGTTTTTTGCAGAGAATATTGGATAGTCCATAATTGCATCGTAACCATATTCATCGGAAGCAACAAAGTCAATTCCCTTTTGAGGAAATTGCCAGGAGTCGTTTCCGTGTTTGTCAACATCTCCTTCTGTTTCAAATTGAAATACTTTGTTTTTGTCAAAATATTCAATGGATGAAACAATGGGTTGTGCTGTATTAAAAAGCTGCGTATAATTTGCAGAGGCAACAGATACTACCGGTAATGAATGGTTTACGTTGATGAAATACGTATTGGTTTCTGTAAAACTTGCAGGAACATTTGGATTGTTGCTGAATCCTTTGGCTCTTATAACAGTTGTGCTGGCAACGTTTATTGGAGCAGCGTATAATGTAGATGCAATAGTTGGTACTGAACCATCTGTGGTGTAACGAATTTGAGCATTCGGGTCAATAGTTGATAAAATAATATTTTGAGCTCCACCGTAAAATCCGGGAGCAATATTGAAAGTTGGTCGTGGTGTATAATCTTGTTTTGCATTTGTGTTTGCGGCATTTGGATTGGGTGTAGTAAATACGCTCCAGGTTGCTGCTCCATCTGTTGTACGTCCGCGTGAATGGTTGTTTTGAGTGAGCTTAACGGTTAAGCTATCAATAATTTGTCCTCCCGCATTTGATAAAACTATTTGCTCAAATTTTGTTTGTGTAATTTTAAAACTAGTATGCAATGTTCCGTTGGTAATATTATTTCCGGATGCATATATTAAAAGCCTTCCGTTTGCGGGGATGTTGGCATTCGCAATTTGCCATTTAGTCGGCAATGCAGCATTATCGCTCAGGTAGTATCCTGCCAAATTTACGGCAACGTTACCGGTATTATACAATTCAATCCAATCCTCGTATTGAAAAAAATTATCTTGTATGGTTGTTGTATTTGAACAAGAGTATTCATTTATCACAACTTGCGCGGATCCTGTTCTTGAAATACATAACAATGCTGTTATTAGCAATGCTATGTGTCGTGTTATTCTCATTTTCATAAATTTTTATTTTACAACAGTAACAGTTCCTGTTCGTTTTGTTTTTTTATCGTATATATCTGTTGCATCAATTACCCACACATATACATCTTGCTGCACAATACGTCCTTTATAAGTCCCATCCCAATGTCCGTTTAAATCATTCCAGCTGGCAATCATTTCACCCCAACGGTCAAATATTTTCACCTCAACTTCTTTCATATTGGTGAATTTTGGTGCAAAGAATTCGTTTGTACCATTTCCATTTGGGGTGAATGCATTGGGTACAAAAATAGTAGGAACTTGTTTTACAAAAACAGTAACAGAATCTACAGCAGTACATCCTTCAGCACTGGTTACTGTTACGTAGTAGGTAATGGTAGAATCGGGAATAGAAACAGGAGAAGGGCAAACTGTACAGTTTAACCACTTGTCGGGACTCCAACGATAAACAGAGTTTCCACTTGCATTCAAGTAAGCTCGGTCTCCAAAGTCGATGTACTGATCAGCACCTGCGTCCACTTGTGGCAATGGGAAAATCGTTATTGTAACAGAGTCCGTTGGATTACAGGTTTCATTTGACACTAAATAATAGGTAGTAGTTTGTGAAGGTGTTGCAGTAGGACTTGAACTGGAAGGGTTATCTAATCCAATAACAGGAATCCAAGTAAAGCTTATTCCACCTGTTGCAAAAATTTGCGCTGATTCTCCTTCGCAAATTCCGGTATCGTTATAGGCATCTAAAATGGGTAATGCTAAAATACTTATGGTGTCTGTAGCATCACAACCATTTGCATTTAATGTTTGTACACTGTAATTACCCGATTGTGTAACAGTAATGGTTTGCGTAATTTGTCCTGTCGACCACAAATACGTGCTATGTCCTGCACCTGCATCCAGCACTACAGAGCCACCTATGCAAAACATCGTTGGTCCAAGTGGTGTAATTTGCGTAATGTTATCTTGGACAGTTATTGTTATAGTATCTTTTGCAGAACAGCCTCCGTTAAAAACATCAACAATATAGGTAGTTGTAACAAGGGGTTTTGCATAAGGATTAGCCGTATTTGTATTACTCAATCCTGTTGCGGGAGTCCAAGTATAGGAAATTCCACCGCTTGCCAAAAGTTGTATGGAGTCGCCCAAACAAATCATTGTATCATTGCCCGCATTTGCTAATACGGGCGGAAGTACTGTTACTGCAATTGTATCTTGTCCAACACAACCGTTTGGATTTAGCGTGCTTACCCAATAATTTCCAGTTGTATTTACCGTAATTGTTTGTGTGTTTTGTCCGGTCGACCAAAGGTAATTTGTATACCCCAATCCTGCATCAAGTGTTACTGAACTTCCTATGCAAAAAGGAATCGGACCCAATGGAGTAATACTTGTAATATTGGTGTCAACAAATACATTCACCGTATCGTAATCCGAACAAATTCCTGTTGTAACCAATACAACGTATTGTGTATTTGTATTGATGGTAGCCGTTGGGTTGGCAATATTCACATTGCTTAATCCTGTTGCAGGAGTCCATAAATAGCTTGTTCCGCCTGTTGCATTAAGTATTGCAGAGTTTCCAATGCAAATCAATGTATCATTACCGGCATTCGCAATTACGGCAGGTTGAACTATTACAAGCATTGTGTCTTTACTTATACAGCCATTCACATCGGTTGTTGTTACGATGTAATTACCGCTTGTTTTAACAATAATGACTTGTGTGTTTTGTCCGTTCGACCAACTGTATGTTAGGTGACCTGCACCAGCATCCAGTATTACAGAATCACCTGCACAAAATGTGGTTGGTCCTGATTGTGTGATGTATGCTTGTACAACGTTAACAATAACTGTATCGTAACTTGAGCAATAAGCATTGCTTACTTCTACAATGTATTGTGTGGTAGTATCGGGTGTAGCAATTGGATTGGAAATATTAGGGTTGTTGAGGTATGTTGCCGGAGTCCAAGTATATGTTAATCCTCCTCCAGTAGCATTTAGTTGTACGCTGTTTCCAAAGCATACAAAAGTATCCGGCATAGGAATAATTGTAGGTGGGGCTACAACGGTTACTGAGCCGTATGCTGTATCACTTAGGTTACAAGTTTGATTGTTGTATGCATATAAAACAATGTTGTAGGTACCGGGAGTAACATAAGTATGTGTTGGATTTGTATTGGCACTTGTACTGCCATCACCAAAATCCCAAAGATATGTTTGTCCGTTTAATGTAGTGTTTGTAAAGGTTACCAAAAAAGGAGTACAACCTATAAGTGGAAAAGGATTTGCAGTAAAAGAGGCTGTTGTATTTATCAAATCAAAATGCATTTTAAAAAGTGCATTGTTGCAATTGTTGCTGTTGTTTGTTTGCGACCAAGCACCTGGAGTAGTAGGCATATCCGACTGTCCTCCACAACCTCCACAAATAGATTGATATATATTTCCATATTTATCAAAACGGCTGGTGCCACCGTCTACGTGCTCCAGACTAATGCTTCCGCCAAAATAAGTTCCATACATAAGTGTTAATGCATCTCTTCCTAACGACATTACATACATATCGCTGCCATCGGTAGTAAGTTGGTAGGCATTTCCTGTAGTTGGCATTCCCAATGTTGAACTCGATGCTTGGTTGTATCCACCCAAAGTACCGCCCCAACCGCTTATGTAAATGTTTTCACAAGTGTCAACCAAAAATGCGGAAGGTGATATATCGGGTGTTCCTCTACCTGAACCAAACACTGTTGAGAAGATAGATGTGGTAAGTGTAGGGTTAAGTTTATGAACAAATTGCCCGCTGTTTGCATTGCTGTATACTCCAACACTAACAGGGTATGCGCCTCGGCTCTGACCAAATACATAAACGTTATTTGTTTTGTCGGTTTGTACAAAAAAGGATTGATCGTACAAATTGGTTCCAAGAAAAGTACCGTGAAGCAAAGTGGTTCCAGTACTGTTTAAATGACTGATAAAGCCATCCGCTATTCCCCCTTGATAGGCAGTTTTGTAGGCGCCAATCTTTGTAGGGAAGTTGGTGCTTTCAGTTCCTCCGGTTACATAAGGACTGTTTGTATTGTCCAATGAAATTGAGTAGGCGGCATCGTTTTGGTTGCCTCCCAAATAAGTACTCCACTGTAATGATGTAAGGTTGGAATTTAATTTAAATACACAGCCATCTTGCAAACCACCTTGGAAAAATGTTCTAAAAGCACCTGCAGTCGTAGGGAAGTTAGTAGATTGGGTACAAGATGCTACATATACATCGTTGTTGTTATCATAAATAATTTCACCTCGTGCATCATCACTGTAATTGTATTTTATGGAGCCCAATACAACTTCAATGGAAGAAAAATTAACACCATCATCACCGGTTCCTCCAATGTAGGTAGAGCCTACCAGTGCTGTTCCATTAGTATTGAATTTGGTAACAAAAATATCGGCACCTCCATTAAAAATTCTATCATAAGCAGTAAATGTGGTTGGGAAATTATTGGAATAGGTTCTGCCAAAAACATTTAAATTGTTGTTATTATCAACCACCAAGCTTTGAGGTTGTTCATTGTCGCTTCCGCCTAAAAAGGTAGAATAGATAAGTGCTGTACCTGTTGAATTGTATTTTGTAATTACGGCATCTACTAAAAATACACCGCCATTACCACCACCTGCACCACCTCCTGCAAAAAAAGTTTGATATGCACCAACTGTAGTAGGGTAACCTATTCCCCAAGCAATTCCTCCTGCATAAGCATTTCCTGCAGCATCGTAAGTTGCCGTCATTCCCCAGTTATCATCCGTTGAACCACTAAAGGTGGAGAAAATGAGGGTGGGGTCGATTATAAGAGGCAGGTTTTTGTTATAGCCATTGGGTAATTTAAAACTAAGCACATTGTTGTTGAGTGAAAAATAGCAAGGCACTTCGGTTTCAATACCGTTTATAATTTGGTATGCATAAGGTTTTTGTTCAATGATATTACCTACACTTGTTTTAATATACAGGTGATTGTTTTTTAAACTCAGCTTGTATTGCCCCTTATAGGATAGTTGTATGGAGTTTACATCGCCATTTTGTTTTACAATATAATCGGTTTTGGTGTTGCTTGCCGAACTGTATATTTTTAAATCGATATTGTCATATACGTTGCTATACACAACTTCCTTGTATGATTTTACATTGCTGGCCCATTTGCTTTCATCGTTGCCAATAAAGTAATTGCGGTAGTCGGGTGTTTCATTTTTTCCGGCAATAACAGTATTTGTATTGCTGTTTAATAAGTTAATCTTTAATGAGTGAAGTTTAATCTCTTTCTTAATGCTCTCATTGTTTTTTTTATCGTGTGGATGAATTTTTTCGAAAATTCCATTTTCATAAAAAACATAAGTGAAAGTGTTTTGCTCTAGAAACAAGCGTCCACCGTTAAAGTCGGTTTGGAAAAGTATGTGTGGAGCCCATTGTTTTTTGTTTTCGGTAAATTTTAAATTTTGAGTAAGGGTGGAATTTGTTTCTGCATAGCCCAGCAGTCCTGTTGTACACAAGTAAATGAGGGTGAGTATAGGTATGTTTTTAATTGCTCTCAAAAAAATAGAATTAACCTTATAACAAATATACCATAAAAATTGGATAATCAAAAAGATAGCATCGATTTTAAGGCCTTATTTTATACAATTTTTACAACAGTTTTTATTGAACAATTATTCGCTTAAAAAATAGCGAGTCGTAACTGAAACTAAAATTCATTGTTTTCAGTAAAACGATAGTATGAAAACTAAATTCGTGTACAAGTTTTCAAATGTTATTTTTGTAGGGAATTCAAGGGTATGAAATCTATTTTTAAAAATAATCACCGATTGAGAAGGATAGCATTCTTTTTTCCTATTCAATTGTTGTTAGTACAGTTTAAGAAAAATTTATTGCTGATGTTGTTTTGGTTGCTGCTATTCGCCATCATTTCCAAAATAGCAGCATTGAAATACGGTATTCCCTTTTTGTTTCTTAATCCTGAATATTTGAATGAAGTAAATTTTCTATCCTATTTCATTGTTGGATTTGCCTTGGGGGGATTCATTATCGCTTTTCAAATTTCAAGCTATATTATGAATGGTTTTCGTTTTCCATTCTTAGCAACACTTTCTAATCCTTTTTTTAAATTTTGTTTAAACAATTCTATTCTCCCACTTTTTTTTATTGGCTATTACTGTGTTAGCATATTCTCGTTTCAGCGGCTTGTACAATTTGTTTCTGTGGGCGATGCTTGTGTTGATATACTTGGGTTTTTAGGTGGATTGGTTTTGTTTTTATCGGTAGCACTTAGTTACTTTTTTCGTACCAATAAAAATATCTATAAAATGTTTGGTGTTAAAACACAGGAGCAAAGCGATGACCATAAACCAAAAAAGACGAGCAGAATTATTCTTAGAAAAAATATGGAAT
>CAIMGI010000004.1 GCA_903840505.1 uncultured Bacteroidota bacterium | reverse complement strand
CTTTGGTTACATTAAAAAATTTAACAATTCCTGTTTTCATAATAAAAATAAATATAAATTAATAAGTGGTCAAAAGTATTATTAATTTAGCAAAAAAACAAGTTTTGATTTATTTTTAACAAAATAGGGTTTAAAATGGGAAAAATACATATTGAAGGAATAAAGCTGTATGCTTATCATGGCTGTTTGCCCGAAGAAGCTAAAATCGGGGCAAATTATTTGGTTGATGTTTATATAGAAACGGATTTTTCAAGGGCAGAAACAAGCGATTATTTAGCAGATACAGTAGACTATGTAATGGTTTACGAAACAGTAAAGCAAGAAATGGCCATTCGCTCCAATTTACTTGAACATGTGGGGCGAAGAATAATAAATCAACTGTATGGAATAGCTAAAAGTGCAAAAAAAATAGAGGTAAGGGTTACAAAATTAAACCCGCCAATGAATGGAAACATTGAAAAAGTGAGTGTTTTAGTTACAGAATAAAAAAAAAGTGTAGTTTTGCAGTCCTAAATTAAGGTCCTGTGGCCGAGCGGTTAGGCAGAGGTCTGCAAAACCTTGTACAGCGGTTCAAATCCGCTCGGGACCTCAAAAAACCCCCTCTTTGCGAAGCAAAGAGGGGGTTTTTTATTTTGAAACGGCTCAAAACAGGAACGTCTTGAAGGCGTGGAAAAATAAAAAAGACCACTCACGCGCTAACGGAAGCAGGGATTATGCTTGAAGCAAGCCAATCGAGATAAGGATTCTGTAAATCCGCTCGGGGCCTCCAATACAATTAAAAAACCCCTGGTTTACAGGGGTTTTTGTATATAATAACGGATGTTATTTTAAATAAAAACTAAAGAGACACATACGTTTTTAAGTTAATCATCTCACCATTTTCATCCCACTGAACCCAAGTACCTGTTTTTTCCCCATTTGTGTACTCCATTTTAAAAAGCTTAGCCCCCTTTTCGCTGTAAATTGTCCAGACGCCATCTTTTTTATCATTTTTGTACGAAGCTTCAGCAGTTAAAGTGCCACTATTACTGTAACTAGCCCATAAACCAAATTTTAAATTGTTCTCGAAATGCCGAACTTCCATTTTTGCACCATTTTCATAGTATTTAATGGCGTCACCGCTTAACAACCCGCCTTTTATATTTAGCTCTTCTTTAACTAAGCCGCTACTGTAATAAACTAAATATTTGCCGGTGTAGGCAAGTTCATTGTAAAGATATAGGCCATTTTTAAACGTAACATTTTTGCTAAGTGCAGAATCTTTTGACAAATCAATTTCTTGAGCAAAAGACGAACCCATAAAGAGTGTAGCGATTAAAAAAACTAGCTTTTTCATAATTTTAGAATTAATGACCCAATAACCTTTAGTTAAGGTTGTGTTCACAATTATACTAAAATCAGCAACACTTTGTTTCACCCCCAACAAAACCTTAACATTTAATTGATGTCTTGTTAATGTTCGGCAGGCGCTATTTAGACTTTAAATCGATGTAAATGTTGTTGGAGGGGCTGCCACCAAGCTCTTTAAAGTCAATGCTTTTAGCATCATAACCGATTTGCGAAAACTCTATTTTCATATTTTCGGAATCTACTACCTCTAAATTAATATAAAAGTAACCGTCAAGATCAGAGTAAAATACCTTTTCGCAATTATTGCACGATATTTTAACGCCCACTAATAACTCGTTGTTATTTGCGTCTGATATTATTCCGCTAATGACAAAACTCTTCACTTTATCCTTGACAGGCTTGTCGCCAGCAAAAGCAAAAAAAGTAGTAAAGATTAAAGCTAGAGAAAAAAAGTTTTTACACCACATCATCACACTACAAATTAACGCGGTAGTGTTTAAGTTAAGTTAGCCACAATGTTACTGAAATGTTATTATTAACAATGCCCCTTTTAGCACTGTAAAGACCAGGCTAAAAAAACAGTGTTTGGTTTTGGCAAAGACTTTAATTATCTTAAATCTGCATTTATCTCGCTGAGCATTTCTGAACCTGGACAAAGCTGCTCTTTTGTGAGCGTATTCAATGGCTTGTCGCTTGTTTTAATCATATGGTGTAAATCGTGGGCATCGGGATTTACATATAACAAGCCGGTTAAAATTTCGTTTTTTGCTTTTGAATTAATTACGGCATTCATCGCAGATTGCCTGTCGAGCGGATTCCAGTCTTCAGACAACTTGTGTAATTGAATCACTGAACCATCGTGCATTGTAACATTCTTGTGTGTTCCTTTGCCGTATTCAACAATTATTTCTTGCATCTCAGGAACAAAATCCACAGTTGCTGTAGCGCCAACGTGTTCACGCACATAATCGTATGATTTTGTGGAGCCCATATTGTTATTAAATGTTACACAAGGTGAAATCACATTGATAAATGCAAAACCAGGGTGGTTCATTGCTGCCTTAATTAGCGGGACTAATTGTGTCTTGTCTCCCGAAAAACTTTGTGCAACAAATGTTGCGCCTAGCTCAATCGCTAAACTTGCTAAATCAATCGATTCGAATAAATTTACATTTCCGCTTTTGTTTTTAGAGCCCTGATCGGCTGTTGCAGAATCTTGCCCCTTTGTTAGACCATAACAACCGTTATTCATAACGATATAGGTCATATTTAAGGCTCTGCGAATTACGTGCACGAATTGCCCCATACCAATACTTGCAGTGTCGCCATCACCTGAAACGCCAAAATAAGTTAAGTCGCGGTTGGCCAAGTTTGCGCCTGTTGCAACAGAAGGCATTCTGCCATGAACAGAATTAAATCCGTGTGAGTTACTTAAAAAATATGCAGGCGTTTTTGAAGAACAGCCTATTCCAGAAAGCTTCGCTAATTTATGTGGTTCAATATTCATTTCATAAGCAGCTTGAATAATTCCAGCCGAAATGGAATCGTGTCCGCACCCCGCACACAATGTTGAAAGTGCGCCTTCATAATAATCAACAGTGTATCCTAATTTATTCTTTGGAAGTTCCGGGTGGCGAAATTTTGGGCGAACGTATGTCATTTTTAAATATTAGTTTTTAGATATTAGACTTTTTGAAGACGATTGCAAGTTTTCTTTCACTTGATTCAAAATATTATCCGCAGTAATCGGCATACCATCATAATTTAACACCGATATTAGTTTTTTAGGGTCCGCCTGCAGTTCAATCATCAACAAGCTTTTCATTTGTGCGTCTCTGTTTTGTTCTATTATAAAAACGGTATCATGTGAATTAATAAAGTCCTCAACTTCTTTATTGAAAGGGAATGATTTTAATCGAATAGCGTCAACAACAATTTTCTCTTCTTTTAAAACGTCCATCGCTTCTTCGGCAGCATATTGTGATGTTCCAAAAAATAAAATTCCACTTTTCGATTGGTTTTTTTTCTGATACATTTGTGGAGGCGGAACCATTGTTTTTGCTGTATCCCATTTGCGAATCAATCGATCCATATTGCGTTGGTATGCTGCGCTATCTTCAGTATATGTTGCATATTCATCACGCGATGTTCCTCTTGTAAAGAAAGACCCTTTTGAAGGATGTGTTCCGGGAAGCGTTCGGTAGGTAATGCCGTCTTTGTCTACGTCTAAGTAACGACCAAATTTTTCTATTTTTTCCAATGCTGCCGCATCCAATACTTTTCCTCTTTTGTATTCGCGCTTATCGTCAAATGTTAAAGGGGGAGAAACGTGGTCGTTCATTCCCAAATCCAAATCCGTCATAACAATAACCGGAGTTTGTAACCCTTCGGCTAAATCAAATGCATCTAACATTGAGTCGAAACATTCTTTAGGGGTACTAGGAAAAAGCAAAACGTGTTTTGTGTCACCGTGTGAAGCGTAGGCTGCTTCCATAATATCGGATTGTTGAGTACGAGTTGGCATTCCCGTAGAAGGCCCTGTTCTTTGCACATCCACTAATACGGTTGGTATTTCAGCAAAATAAGCAAGACCTAAAAATTCATTCATTAACGAAACGCCCGGTCCGCTTGTTGCGGTGAACGAACGAGCGCCATTCCAGTTCGCACCAATTACCATTCCTATAGCAGATAATTCATCTTCAGCTTGTACAATCGCAAAATTATTTTTTCCTGTAATTTTATCTACGCGAAATTCGGCAGCATAGTCCATAAATGCTTCCACCACTGATGTTGATGGTGTAATAGGGTACCAAGCTGCGACAGTTGCTCCTGCGTATACCGCACCTAATCCACAAGCAGCATTTCCTTCCATCAAAATTTTATCCTTAATCAAATCGCGTCTCTCAACACGAAATTCCAATGGATATTTATAATTAGCATAAATATAATCCATACCTAATTTTAAAGCTTTTACGTTTGCGGGAATTAACTTTTCTTTGCCTTTAAACTGTTCTGCTAACAAATCCTCAATTACATTAAATTCAATATCCAATAAAGCGGCAAGTGCCCCAACGTAAATAATATTTTTAAATAATTGTCGCTGACGCGCATCGGTATAAGCCTCGTTACACATTTGCATCAAAGGAATGCCAATGTAGTTTATATCTTCACGAATGTATTCTGTGTGTAATTTTTTAGAGCTATCGTATAAAAAGTAACCACCGGTTCGTACACTTTTTACATCGTTCAACATACTTTGTGGGTTCACCGCTACCAACAAATCAATTCCTTCTCTACGTCCTAAATAACCCTTTTCGCTTACGCGTACTTCATACCAAGTGGGCAAACCTTGTATGTTCGATGGAAAAATATTTTTTGGTGTAACCGGAATTCCCATCCTGAAAATTGCTTTCGTAAAAAGAAAATTAGCACTGGCAGACCCAGTACCATTAACGTTTGCAAACCTTACTACAAAGTCATTTATTTTATCTGTTTTTTCTGCCATAATAATTTATCTCCTTAATTATCAAATCGTCAAATTGATTTTTTATTTATGTGAAGCACAACCCGTGTGTGCTTTCGTTACATTGTAAAAGAACTTTTGCATATCCCAAGCTGAGGTTGGGCAGCGCTCTGCACACAATCCACAGTGAAGACAAACATTCTCGTCCTTTACCATTACTCTTTTTGTTGGCAAGATGTCTGACACATATAAATCTTGTGTAAGATTTTTGGCCGGCATTTTCAACATTGAACGCAAGTCGCTTTCGTCTGCATTCTCTGTGAAGGAGATGCAGGCTGTGGGACAAATATCAACACAGGCATCGCACTCAATACATTTATCTGTTGTAAAAACGGTTTGTATATCGCAGTTCAAGCAGCGCTCCGCTTCTTTAAATCCAGTAAGTCCGTTAAACCCAAGCTCCACTTCTTTTTTACGATCAGAAAGTGTTAATTTTTTTTCTGCTTGTGGAACAACATATCGTTTATCGGTAACTACTTGGCTGTCGTAGGCCCACTCGTGTATTCCCATTTTTTGACTAACCAAGTTTACATATGGCGAAGGGCGAACAGTTAATACCTCACCTCTACACATTAGGTCAATTGAAATTGCAGCTTGGTGTCCGTGAGCCACTGCAGTAATTACATTTTTAGGCCCCCAGGCAGAATCCCCACCAAAAAACACTTTTGAGTTGGTTGAAGCAAATGTAACTTCGTCCACTTTCGGCATATCCCATTTATCAAACTCAATTCCCAAATCGCGCTCTATCCAAGGAAAACTATTTTCTTGTCCAACAGCTATTAGCACATCATCCGCTTCAATAAAAACGTCAGGCCCCCCAACAGGTACCAATTTTCTTTTTCCGTCTTTATCGTACTCTGCGGTTACTTTTTCAAAGGTCATTCCTTTCAAAACACCATTCTCTACTACAAATGATTTTGGAACGTGATTGTCAATGATAGGAATATCTTCGTGAGCAGCATCTTCTTTTTCCCAAGGCGAGGCTTTCATTTCTGCAAAAGGACTTCGCACCACAACTTTTACTTCGTCTCCACCAAGTCTTCTTGCCGTTCTGCAGCAATCCATTGCGGTGTTTCCACCGCCCAATACAATTACTTTCTTACCAACCTTTGCAGTATGTTCAAAAGCAACATTTGCCAACCAATTTATGCCAATATGAATATTTGCAGCACCATCTTTGCGTCCCGGAATATCCAAGTCGCGCCCTTTTGGAGCACCCGACCCAACAAAAACAGCATCGTAATCTTTACTCAATGTTTCTTTCAAACTTTTAACATAATGATTAAAATGAGTGTGAATCCCTAAATCTAAAATATAATTTACCTCTTCGTTTAAAACTGTCTCAGGCAAACGGAAAGAAGGTATTTGGCTACGCATAAATCCACCACCTAATTTTTGTTCATCGTATAAATGTATTTCGTAGCCTAATGGTGCAAGATCGCGCGCAACGGTTAATGATGCAGGGCCTGCGCCAATCAATGCAATTTTTTTACCGTTAGGTTTGAAAGGACCTATTGGCATAAGGCTTTTAACATCTCCCTTGTTATCTGCTGCAACACGTTTCAGTCGGCAAATAGCAACAGGCTCTTCGTCTTTTCCATCAATTCGCCCTCTTCTACAAGCGGGTTCACAAGGGCGGTCGCAAGTACGACCAAGAACACCCGGAAACACATTTGAATCCCAATTTATCATATAGGCTTCGGTATATTTTTCTTCGGCAATTAGCCGTATGTACTCCGGCACAGGGGTGTGAGCAGGACACGCGTGTTGACAATCAACCACTTTGTGGAAATACTCTGGATCTTTAATATCTGTTGCTTTCAATATCTTTTACTAATTATGTTTAGTTATTTTATGTATTTAAAATTCAAAATTATAAAACGGTTTCAAAAATAACATTTTTTAATTTACTATCAACTTTTGATGGGAACAAAGAGGGTTTAGCATATGGTTCGCACAACTATAATTCATGTTATCGGTGAAACAAAACCTATATACTTTTTAAAATTTCGGCAGCACTTAACAAGGTTTCATTTTTTTTAGCAAAACAAAAACGAAGCACCTTGTTGTCTTCTTTCTTATCATAAAATACGGATAAGGGAATACTTGCCACTTTGAATTCTTTTATTAACCTTTCTGCAAAAGCAACATCGTTTTCCCTACTTATTTTTTCGTAACCCAACAATTGAAAATAAGTGCCTTTTGAAGGATATATCGTAAAACGAGAGCCGTTTAGTTTATCAACAAAAAAATCACGTTTCTCTTGGAAAAAATTTGGCAGTGTTAAATAGTCTTCTGTCTTGTTTAAATATTCTGCTAAGGCTTGTTGAATGGGGTTGTTCACACAAAAAACATTGAATTGGTGTATTTTTCTAAATTCATTCATTAATTCTTTAGGCGCTAAACAGTAGCCAATTTTCCAACCGGTTGCATGGTATGTTTTACCAAAACTAAATACAATAAAACTTCTTTCAGCAAGCCCCTTAAAGGCAGCAACACTTTGGTGTTGGGCACCATCAAAAATTAAATGTTCATAAACCTCATCACTTATAATTACAATATTTGTGTTGCGAACAATATTTTCAAGTTGCAATAAATCATTTTTATCAAATACACCGGAAGTGGGGTTGTTTGGATTGTTAATAATAATTGCCCGCGTTTTTGTGTTTACTAAACCCGCAACTTCTTTCCAGTCTATGGTGTAATTAGGAAACTGTAGGGTAATCGGCACAACCTTTCCTCCATATAATTCAATTGCAGGAGCATAACAGTCGTATGCGGGTTCAAAAATAATTACCTCATCGCCAGGATTAACAATTGTTGAAATGGCAGTAAAAATAGCTTGTGTTGCTCCCGCAGTAATGGTTATTTCTGTTTCTGCATCGTGTTTTTTTCCGTAGGCACAGTCCATTTTTTTGGAAATTGCCTCCCTAAGCGAAAGCAATCCCGGCATTGGAGCATATTGATTATTTCCGGCAAGCATATTTTTGTGTATCAAAGCCACGAGTTCTTTTGAACAGCCGTAATCCGGAAACCCTTGCGAAAGATTAATTGCATTGTGTTCGTTCGCAAGCCTGCTCATTATTGTAAAAATGGTTGTTCCTACTCGAGGTAATTTAGAATTTATGAGGGAAGCTTTTGTCATACTTTAGGAATAAGTTTAAAACGAATTTCTTGTTTGTGATTTTAAATATAACTTTGTTTGCTTATACAAACTAAAAAAAATTAAAATGATTATTGAAAACAAAAAGGTTGTTTCTTTAAATTATGTGCTAACAACCCCAACAGCCGAAAAAGGCGGAGAAGAGTTAATTGAAAAAACCACAACAGAAAACCCATTCGTTTTTTTATACGGTGCAGGTGGTTTGTTGGAACAATTCGAAAGTGAATTAAAAAACCTTAAGGTGGGTGACGCATTTGATTTTGTAATAAACGCAAAAAACGCATATGGCATTTCTCATAGCGACCATATTGTTGAGATTCCGAAAACGGCATTTCAAGATAAAGACGGAAACATTGATGAAGAAATGGTAAACGAAGGAAACGTTTTGCCAATGGTGGATCACGAAGGAAACAGAATGGAAGGTCTTATTGTAGGAATAAGCGAAACCGCCATAAAGATGGACTTTAATCACCCTTTGGCAGGAAAAGATTTACATTTTAAGGGAGAGGTGCTTGAGGTGCGAGATGCTTCGGCAGAAGAAATTGCACACGGTCACGTTCACGGTGCACATGGACACCAACACTAGAAAATAATATATGTGGAAATTTTTAGCTCGATTTGCTCTTCGTAACCGCCTGACAATAATAATTATTGTTGGAATGCTTACAGCATTTATGGGCTATAAAGCATCGTTTGTTCAAATAACATACGATTTTTCAAAGCTTTTACCGGATAATGACCAAACGTTTTTAGATTATAAAAGTTTTAAAGAAAAATTTGGCGAAGACGGCAACGTAATGGTTATTGGGGCTCAAGATGAAAAAATGTTTGAGCTGGATAGGTTTAATGACTGGTATGACCTTGGAAATGAAATTAAAAAAATTGATGGAATACAAGCTGTTGTATCAATTGCCAGGCTGAGCAATCTTGTTAGAAACGATAGTTTAAATAAGTTTGAATTTATACCTATTGTTAGTAAGAGGCCAACAAGCCAGCAAGAGGTAGATAGTATTAAAAAAGTTGTAATGTCTTTGCCTTTTTACGAAGGCTTTATTTACAACAAGGAGACTCACGCCAATATTATGGCAATTACTTTCGACAAAGTAAAGTTGAATTCAAAAAACCGACTTGCTATAGTAGACACTATTCGATTTAAAACAGCCCCGTATGAGTTAAAATACAAAACAGAGCTACACTATTCCGGCTTACCATACATACGCACAAACATTGCACGTAAAATTGCAGGTGAGACAAAATTGTTTTTGTTGATGGCGATAATCATTACAGCCATTATTTTATTATTGTTTTTCCGTTCTTGGGTACCGGTAGTTTTTTCAATGGTTGTGGTGGGTGTTGGGGTTACCTGGTCATTCGCAACCATTTATTTATTAGGATATAAGATTACTGCACTCTCGGGTTTAATTCCGCCACTTATTATTGTGATTGGCGTTCCTAATTGTGTGTTGCTCTTAAATAAATACCACACCGATTACGCAAAGCATGGTAATAAAATGAAGGCACTCCAGCAAATGGTTGAGAAGATAGGCATTTCAACCTTTTTTGCCAATGTTACTACATCAATCGGCTTTGCTGTTTTTTGTTTTACCAACAGCAAAATTTTAGTTGAGTTTGGTTTAGTAACAGCCTTAAATGTAATGGGCACCTATATTGTTTCTTTACTTTTTATTCCAGCTGTTTTTAGTTTTTTACCTGCGCCATCAGAAAAGCATACAAAACACCTCGATGGAAAAAGGCTTCGTACTATTTTAAACACCATCGATTATTGGGTACATCATTATCGAAAAAGGGTGTATGTAATTGTAATAATTGTGTGTATTGTTTCGGTTTATGGTTTAACCAAAATCCAAGTGGTTGGTTATATGGTTGACGACCTTCCTAAAAACGACCCTATTTATACCGACCTCCATTTTTTCGAAGCAAACTTTCACGGAGTGTTACCCTTTGAGGTTGAAATTGACACGAAGAAAAAAGGCGGTGCTGTTTCAATAAATACTATTTATAAGATTAATAAACTGCAAAAAATTCTTTCACATTACAAAGAGTTTTCAAAACCCCTTTCGGTTGTAGATGGAATTAAATTTGCCAACCAAGCCTATAATGATGGTAAGAAAAAGTTTTTTATATTACCCAATAGTGTTGAGGTCGCAAAGCTTTCGGGCTTTGTTGCGAACTCAAAACAAAAGCAGGGAACCTTTAAAGCCTTTGTAGATAGCGCAGGACAAATAACTAGGGTGAGTGTTCAAATGGCAGATGTTGGGTCGATAAGAATGAAGGAATTTGTGAAAGAAATCAGGCCAAGAGTAGACTCTATTTTTGATCCGAAAGATTATAAAGTAACCCTTACAGGGAACTGTTTAATGTTTTTAAAAGGGAACGACTATTTGGTAAAAAACCTTCAAGAAAGTGTGTTGTTGGCAATTTTCCTTATATCATTGGTGATGGTGAGCCTATTTGCTTCTTTCAGAATGGTAGTGATTTCTATATTGCCAAGCCTGGCGCCTTTACTCATAACAGCGGGCCTGATGGGCTTTTTCGACATTCATCTTAAGCCCTCAACCATACTTATTTTTAGTATTGCCTTTGGTATTGCTTCGGATGGTAATATGTACTTTCTTACAAAGTACCGCGATGAGTTAAAAAGGCAGAATTTAAGCATCTCTCGTTCTGTTTCAACCACCATATCTGAAACCGGGGTGAGTATGATTTATACGGCAATTATTTTGTTTTTTGGTTTTGGAATATTTACAGCATCTGAATTTGGCGGTACGGCATCATTGGGGATTTTATTATCAACCACGTTGTTAATTTCGTATTGCTCAAACCTTATTTTATTACCCTCTTTTTTATTGTCACTTGAAAAAAGAATTACAACCAAAGCCTTTTTAAAAGAACCCCTTTTCGAAATTTATGATGAAGAGGAAGATATTGATTTGGATAGCCTTGAAATAGAAAAGAGCAACACAGGTAATACATCTAAAAAATGAAAGGAATAATTTTAGCCGGAGGTTCAGGAACCCGATTGCACCCATTAACATTGGCTGTGAGCAAGCAGCTTATGCCCATATTTGACAAACCAATGATTTATTACCCTCTCTCCGTTTTAATGATGAGCGGAATACGGGAAATATTAATCATATCTACTCCGCACGATTTGCCTCATTTTGAAAGATTGCTGGGAGACGGAAAGCAACTGGGTTGCGAGTTCTCTTACGCTGTCCAAGAGGTTCCGAACGGCCTTGCCCAAGCATTTGTCATTGGCGCAAAGTTTATTGGAAATGAAAAGTGTGCACTTGTTTTAGGCGATAATATATTTTATGGTCAGGGCTTAGGTCGGCTTTTGAAGGAAAATGAAAATCCGGAGGGCGGAGTCGTTTTTGCTTATCACGTTTCCGACCCAGAAAGGTATGGCGTTGTAGAATTTGATGATAATCTCAATGCTGTTTCAATAGAAGAAAAGCCTCAGAAACCAAAGTCGAACTATGCTGTTCCTGGATTGTATTTTTATGATAATTCAGTAGTTGAAATAGCAAAATCATTAAAGCCCAGTGCAAGGGGAGAGTATGAAATTACAGATATAAACAAGGAGTATTTGTCACAAGGAAAATTAAAGGTGGGAATATTGGATAGGGGAACAGCTTGGTTAGATACCGGAACTTTTAGCTCCTTGATGCAAGCTGGACAATTTGTTCAGGTGATAGAAGAAAGGCAAGGGTTGAAAATTGGCTGTATAGAAGAGGTTGCTTTTAGAATGGGTTATATAAATAAGTTGCAATTAAAGGCAATTGCCGAACCTCTTATGAAGAGCGGATATGGCAATTATTTGATGCGGTTGGCGGAATAAATTAGCGAATGTTTCACGTGGAACATTTTGTTTTTACACATAAAAATTTAACGAAAATCAATAAGATTATATTTTCAAATGAAGCAGATTGATACTTGTCCCGTTTGTAATAATAGCGAATTTTTGCCTTTTTTAAATTGCGTTGACTATACTGTTTCACGTGAAACATTTTCAATTGTTTCATGTAAAAGCTGTGGTTTTAAGTTTACAAATCCACGACCGGCCGATGCCGATTTGGCGAAGTATTATAAGTCGGAAGACTATATTTCACATTCAAATACCAAAAAGGGAATAGTGAATTATTTGTATCAAACGGTGAGGAAATATACCCTTGGAAAAAAATTGAATCTTATAAATTCGCTCAACCAAAAGGGGAAATTATTGGACATTGGTTGTGGAACGGGAGAGTTTTTAAATACCTGTAAAATGGATGGTTGGGAAACAACAGGAGTGGAACCCGACCCTGATGCAAGAGCGCTCGGCATAAAAAATTACGGGATAAATGTGTTACAAGAAGAGGCATTAAAAACACTGCCCGAAGCAGGTTTTGACATAATAAGTATGTGGCACGTTTTAGAACACGTGCCTAATTTGAATGAGCGAGTGGGGGAGCTAAAAAAATTATTAAAACCAAGCGGCTCAATCATTATAGCGGTTCCAAATTGTTCTTCAAAAGATGCCATAGATTACAAGGCGTTTTGGGGTGCTTACGATGTGCCTCGACACCTTTGGCATTTTACCCCAAAGGATATTAAGGCTTTATTTTCTTCACAAGGAATGAAGGTGGAGAAAATTTTGCCAATGAAATTCGACTCGTTTTATGTTTCGCTTTTAAGTGAAAAATACAAAACAGGAAGCACCAATTTGCTTCGCGGATTTTTATCCGGACTTTCATCCAATATGGCTGCTTCAAAAACAGGAAACACCTGGTCGAGCCAAATTTATATCATAAAAAAATAAAAAAAGCGAATACGGGGCGCCTTTGGTGAAATTTGCTCTCTAGGGTGCTGTGTGTTGGAAAAACGAAAAAGGGAGCTCTCGTCTGACAAAATGGGGCATGGCTCTATAAGCAATACTGTTTGGGCAATACAGCTATAGTTAAAATAGAAAAAGTGTTTTTAGGTGGATTATTTCACAAGCGTAACCGTACCAATTTTTGTTACACTTTTACCGCCCATCTCTTTATATTCAAAACGGTACACATAAACACCCTGCTCACTTTTATTACCATCCCAACGGTCGCTTATTGAATTGTATTCAAAAATCATTTCACCCCAACGATTGTAAATTCCTCCCGATAGTTCTTTAATACCTGAAAGTTCAGGACCAAAAGTTTCATTCAAATTATCTCCATTGGGAGTAAAACTGTTAGGAACATAAAAAGTAATTGGCGGTTTTACTGCAAAGGTTTTACTGATGCTGTCAATACAACCATTGCTACTGATAGCATACAAAATCAATGTGAAACTGTTTTGGTCTATTGAATAAAATGTTGGATTCTTTTCCGTTGTATTTTCATTTGTTGGCGGAACTTTCCAATAATAGGGCTCCCAGTCGTTGCT
>CAIMGI010000003.1 GCA_903840505.1 uncultured Bacteroidota bacterium | reverse complement strand
GGTTACGGTTATTTCGCTGCTCTTTTTCGCGATACAGATTTGGGTTTCATTATTTTTCTTCAAGCGCTATGTGTATACTGAATTTATTGGTTTGAAACGAAATTGGTTATTCCCATTGCCCTTTCTTATTTTAGGAGAAGGCTTTATGCTGATGGGTTTAAGGGGAGGGATTCAGCAAATACCGGTGAGTTTGGGGGCTGCTTACTATTCAAAAAGCAATGATTTAAACTCGGCATCTATGAATTCATTTTGGTATTGTATGAACAGTATTTACCAAAATAAAAAATTCGGAAACAATGTAAACCCTTACAATTACTACAGTCCTGCCGAAGCCAAAGCTACCAGCGATTATTTACACAGTGTTGAAAAGGATACCACTGTAAGTGTCCTCAATAGCACCAATCCCAATATAGTGCTGATTGTTTTGGAAAGCTGGACTGATCAATTAATTGAATCATTAGGTGGCGAAAAAGACATTACACCCAACTTTGACAGATTAAGCAAGGAAGGCATTGTGTTTAGCAATTTATATGCTTCGGGCGAACGTTCCAACCAAGGAATGAATTGTATTTTTAGTGGTTTTCCGGCACAACCAACTGTTGTATTAATATCGCAATCGGATAAATTTCAAAAACAGCCTTTTTTTGTAAACCCTTTTCACGATAAGGGTTATCAAACATCCTTTAGTTTTGGTGGCGACCTCAACTACGGCAATATAAAGGGCTATTTTATGTACAATAAGTTTGATGAAGTAAAGGATGAAGCTTATTTTTCTACTAAAGACTATCCGCAAGGAAAGCTGGGCATACACGATGAGTTTATGCTAGCTGAACTGATGGACAAATGTAATTCAAGCAAAGCTCCCTTTTTCAATTGTTTGTTTACCTTAAGTAGTCATTCGCCCTACGACCAGCCATTACAAGGCTCAGTAAAAGATAAAAGTTTAGCTGAATATCCTTTTTTATGCTCTGCTAATTATACCGATAAATGTTTGGGTGATTTTTTTGAGAAAGCCAAAAAACAAACTTGGTACAAAAATACGCTGTTTGTTTTAGTTGCGGATCACGGTCATATTACCTCATTGGATAACGATGCAAAGGGATTAAAAATACACCATTGTCCAATGTTATGGTTAGGCGATGTTATAAAACCTGAATTTAGAGGTTATAAATACGATAAGATAGCTTCGCAAAACGACCTTGCCTCTACTCTATTAGCACAGTTGAATATGGATAAGTCGGCTTTTAAATGGAGCAAAAATTTATTTAATCCTTATACGAAAGAATTTGCCTATGTAACGAATAGTTTTCCGGATGGTTGGGGCTTTATAACACCCAACAACGGCTATATGTACGAATGCCAAAACAATAGCTTTTATTTAAAAAACTTCGCCTCTGCTTCTGATTCCTTAAAATATTTGAAGGAAGGAAAATGCTATATGCAGCAGTCTTTTCAGGAATATTTGGATTACTAATTTGTAGGGGATACAGCATTAACCGTTAGCTTACTCCTCCAAAACCTTAGCAGCAATACCTCTGCAGCTAAAAACAACAATACCATTAATATACATAGCTTCCATAATGGTTTGCCCTGTCCGGCTTCCTTAAGTGTTGTGGTAATATCTTTCCCTTTGGATTCTAAAACAGAAAAATTGGTGTAGCCAACTTTTTCATATTGCTCTTGAAGTTCGGATGAAGTATAACAAGCTAGTTCAGATTCTTTACGGTCGTAATTAAAACCCAAACCCCTGATTGAATCAGTATTGGAGGACAATAGATAATTACCTGCAAGGCTAAGTTGATTGTGCAACATCATTACAGTATTCGATTCTATTAGCTTTGCTTCGGGAACCAAATCGAAAGTAGATGTAAGTGAACGAATATGAAATACATTATCCCCTGCCAATCGGATGTTGGTTACTTCAACCGAATTATCACGGCCTATTGTATAAAATAAATTGCTTTGAGGAATACTAAAAAGTGCCATTTTATATAAGGTAGGAACAAACACTGCGTGCTTTACCAAGTTACTAAAATCGGTATTCATTGGCACTGCCGAAAGATATAGAGTCCCTTTTCCTGACTGATACTTTGCCATAAATACATCTCCATTGTGCAATTTAATAAGGTATTCTTCCTTTGAACGGTTGTTTTTGTTGATTGTATAGTGAGAAAAAACGGCAGGCAAATCCATATTTTCCGGGACTTTAGAGAACACATCAGAATACAGAGGGTGTTTAAAATTAATCCCTTCTGCCCTGGTATTTATTGTATCCAATGCTGTAAAGTAATTAGCTCCCAATGAACTTAAGAAACTTTGGTATGAATTGACATCGGCTGCAACTGAAGGAAACACAAGTAAACTTCCACCATTGCTTACATAGCGTTTTAATTCCTGAGCTAAACCACTTGATATGGTATTGATTTCGTTCAGTACAACAAAATTAAACAACGGTAAAGCCGAATAATCAATTGCCTTTTCACTTACATTACTGTATTTAAAAAAGGCATCGTTGCCAAACAATGAATTCAAATAAGGACTTTCCTCTTGTCCGTTTATGGCCAAAACCTTTATGCTTCCCGCTACATCAAAGGTGAAATAGAACTTATCGTCATATACAATGGGGTAATCGCTCAGTTCAACTGTAGCAAAGTGAATTCCCGATTCCTTACAGGTGAAATTTATTTTTGTGGTAATGGTTTCACCGGCTGCAATATTAAAACTAGACACAGCTTTCTGCACATTGTTAATACTCAGTTTCAAAGGTACATTCTCTATTTCCTTATCGGATGAATTGCGTACACGAACCATTAACTCCTCTACCTTGTTTATTTGTCGTGCAGGGGTTGCAAACCAACAAGAGTCGATATACAAGTTTACCTCCTTGTTTACGATACCCGGAACCAAATATACATTTGCCGAAGTATCATTGGAAAGTGTTGAAACATCTGTTATGCTCTTTTGAAAATCGGAAACAATAAAAACATCTTTTACTTTACAGTTACTACTTGTAAGCATATCTTGCTGACGAGAAAAGGTTTCCGACACTTTCTTAACCGCAGGCGAAACCTTAATTTCCTTTACCCTTTCTAGGAACTCTTCTCGGTTTATCCAACGTTGGTGTTTACCTTCAAAATCGTTGGAGAGTATATTGAACTTATCAGATGGTTTATAAGCTGCTGCAATGGCAATTGCATTCCTTTTTGCCTCTTCAAGCAAGGTGCCAGTTTTGCCTGTAGCATTCATACTAAAGGAGTTGTCAATGTAAATACTTACTGCCTTTTGTGAATTGTTTACTGATTTATTATTGATTGGTAAATAAGGTTGTGCAAATGCAAAAACAAGGAATGATATGGCAAGAATACGCATCAGCAATACCAATAAGTGTTTTAACTTCGATTGCGATTGTGTATGTTGTTTTACTTCTTTTAAGAACTGAACGTTGCTGAAATAAACCGTTTTAAACTTGCGAAAATTGAATAGGTGAATGAGAATAGGCACAGCAATGGCTGCAAGCGCAAATAAAAACGATGGATTAACGAATTTCATAGAATGCTCAAAAGTAGCGTAAAAAAAGAAAAGATATTGTTTTGGAGGAAAACAAATTTAAAATGCTTGTCGCAGTTTAAAATTAATTATTCATCACTACTCCTTCACAAATTTGGCAACCATTTCGGTACCATCTGAAATTACTCTTACAAAATAAACCCCTGTTTCATTATTTCGAATATCAATATATTGAACACCATTATCAAAAACTTCATTTAATATAACTTCTCCCAAAGTATTGCAAATAATTACCTGAGCATTTGAACCAAGTTCGATGGCAAAATAACCGTTGGAAGGGTTGGGATAAACCCGTATTGTATTTTGGTTATTAACCTCTGCAATTCCAACTCCCAATTGGCTCATTTTATGAACATAACAATCGTAACTACCCGCTGAAGTTAATGGTGCCAATCCACCGGGATAAAAATCGGATGTGTTTTGAAAAAAGCCTGAAGTATAAACATTTCCTGAAGCGTCAACAGAAATGGAACGCGCTGCATCATCACCTATTCCACCCCAATTTATTGCCCAAGCAAAATTTCCTGATGCATCCAGTTTTGTTATAAAACCATCTTTTACACCAGTGCAGTTTAGATTAACCGTTGCCGCACCGGGATCAAAATCGACCGTATAATCATAAAATCCTGTAAAATAAATACTGTTTGCAACATCCAATGTGATTGCAAATCCGTAAGCAGATGCGCTTCCACCTCCCACATTTTTTACCCACGCAAAATTTCCGGCTGCATCCAATTTTAATACAAATGCATCGTACACACCTAAACTACTAACATTAACTGCACTTGCACCCGGATCAAAATCGACTGTACCTTGAAAAGAGCCTGTTACAAATACATTCCCCGAAGCATCCAATGCCATTCCGTAACCATTGTCTGCGCTCACTCCACCTAAACTTTTAGCCCATACAAAATTGCCGGAAGCATCTAGTTTTGATATAAATATATCTTCAGCTGCAACAGAAGTTAAATTGAATGTTCCTGCACTGGGATCGAAATCGGATGTACTTTGAAAAGATCCGGTGGTATATACATTTCCTGTAGCATCCACCACCATTGATTTTGAACCATCAAAAGCTGTTCCACCCATATTTTTTGCCCAGACAAAATTGCCCAAGGCATCTAATTTTGAAACAAACACATCATCGCTTCCTGCTGAAGTTAAATTTGTTGTTCCTGCACCCGGATCAAAGTCGGCTGTGCCTTGGAAAGAACCAGCAGTATAAACATTGCCTAAGGCATCTACTTTTACCGACCAGCCATTATCGGAGGAAGCACCCCCCAATTGCCTCACCCACAAAAAATTGCCCGCAGCATCTAATTTTAAAACAAAAATATCGTCCGAACCAACTGCGGTTAGCGCATCTATACCCACACCCGGATTAAAATCCACTTGCCCTTGAAAAGAGCCCGTAACATAAATATTAGCTGCAGCATCCACAAAAATGGCATTCCCGAAATCGTTTGAAAAATTCCCTACACTCTTTGCCCAGACAAAATTGCCTGAGGCATCCAACTTCGAAATAAAAACATCAAAGCTCCCAATGGGTGTTAAATTGCTTGTTCCCGCCCCTGGATCGAAATCGCATACTCCATTATAATTCCCTATAGTGTACACATTACCCGATGCATCAATGGCTGAAGCACGTGCAATATCGGCCGATGCACCACCCATACCTTTTACCCATTGGAACGTGAGTTGTTGGGCGGTTATAACTCCTATTGAAAAAAAGTAAAGGATCAATTGTAGCAGTTTTTTCATTGTTGTTTTGTTTGGAGTATTTTTAATGCAAAATATATTTAAATCCTGATTCCTATTACTAAAATGTCGTCAACTTGCTCCAAATCACCTTTCCAATTATTCAAAGATAATTTTAGGGTTTCATGTTGTTCTTGCATTGAAAAATTTGATATTTTAATAAGTAAATCTTTTAATTGTTTATACATAAATTTCTTTCCAT
The DNA here is from genome assembly GCA_903840505.1 of uncultured Bacteroidota bacterium. Taxonomy (GTDB): domain Bacteria; phylum Bacteroidota; class Bacteroidia; order UBA4408; family UBA4408; genus CAIMGI01. The sequence goes on along the minus strand of CAIMGI010000003.1, from coordinate 751 downwards.
TAGTACCACCAAATTGATCGGGTATTCCATCCGTTAATGCATAAACAACATCATTTTTTTGCAAATTGATAATATGTTGAGTAAATGAAATTGTGTCTTTATCGTGTTTACCAATAGGCATTTTATCGGCAGCAAATTCCAACATTTTATTCTCTCGAACTATCCAAATTGGATTATTTGCTGCTGCATAAGTGAGAATACTATTTTTGAAATCAAAACTAATTAAACTTGCATCCATACCATCCTTACCTCCTTCTTTGCTACCATCCTTTTTTAAGGTTTGAATAATTTTTGTTCTTGTGTGATTTAAAATTTCAGCAGGAGATGTTAATTTTTCGGATTCAATGGCTTTTTCAATACAAGAAATATTCAAGATACTCATAATTGCCCCAGGCACACCATGCCCTGTGCTATCAGCGGTAACTAAAGCAAAACTTCCATCGCTTAAATTAGATGCCCAATAAAAATCGCCACTAACTATATCTTTTGGTTGAAAGAACACAAAATAGTCCTTTAGATTTTCATCTAAAATCATTTTACTGGCTAACAAAGAACGCTGTATTCTTTCTGCATAATTTATACTATCGGTAATTTCTCTGTGCTTTTCTTCCACTATCTCTTTTTGTTGTTCAACAATAATATTTTTCTGAACTAATTCTTTGGTTCGTTGTTCAACGGTTTTTTCTAATTTTTCTTTTTCTGCTACTAATTTCTTTTCTCGGCTTTTTATATAGTACCAAAAGGAGGTAAT
>CAIMGI010000002.1 GCA_903840505.1 uncultured Bacteroidota bacterium | reverse complement strand
TACAATAATATCTTATTAATTTCGCAGCCCCATATCAATACAAATTAAGATGCCAAACAGAGTTGAACAACTTTTTAACATAAAATATCCCCTGATTCAGGCAGGTATGATTTGGTGCAGTGGTTGGGAACTTGCAAGTGCCGTTAGCAATGCAGGTGGTTTAGGAATAATTGGTGCGGGATCAATGTATCCGGAAATTTTAAAGGAGCAAATTAAAAAGTGCCAAGAGGCCACAGACAAACCATTTGGAGTAAACGTCCCTTTACTTTACCCCAATATTGCTGAGCATATAAAAATCATATTGGAAAGCGGTGTGAAGGTTGTTTTTACCTCTGCCGGCAATCCCAACACTTGGACGACTATCTTAAAGCAAGCAGGAATTACCGTTGTTCACGTTGTATCGAACATCAAATTTGCATTGAAAGCACAAGAAGCGGGTGTAGATGCAATTGTTGCCGAGGGTTTTGAAGCCGGTGGGCACAATGGCAGGGAAGAAACCACTACACTCTGTTTGATTCCTATCATAAAAAAAGCTGTTACTATTCCTGTAATTGCAGCAGGAGGAATTGCCAGTGGTAAAGCAATGCTAGCTTGTATGATTTTAGGTGCGGATGGAGTTCAAATTGGAAGTAGATTTGTAGCGTCAGAAGAATCATCGGCACACATAAATTTTAAAAAAAGGGTAATTAATTGTAAGGAGGGCGATACCATATTAACACTAAAAGAGCTTACTCCGGTTCGACTAATAAAAAATGAATTTTACAGTCAGATTGAAAAGGCCTATGAAAAATGTAGCACTTCTGAACAATTACAAGAAATTTTAGGCAGAGGCAGAGCAAAAAAAGGTATGTTCGAAGGCGATTTACAAGAAGGAGAACTTGAGATAGGACAAGTTTCCGCATCTATTTTAGAAATAAGTTCAGCCTCATCAATAATTGAAGAAATAATATCAGAATTTAACTCAGCGAAAGAAGAAATTAAAAAATTATGATAGAATTCTCAACGTTTAAATTAGAAAATGGCTTAAGGGTAATACACCATTTAGATAATTCAACTCAATTGGTTTGTTTAAATATTTTGTACGATGTGGGTGCGCGTGATGAAAATCCTGACAAAACAGGTTTCGCGCATTTATTTGAACACCTGATGTTTGGTGGTTCAATAAACATCCCCAATTATGATGAACCTTTGCAACGTGTTGGAGGCGAAAACAATGCTTTTACAACAAACGACATTACAAACTACTATTTAACATTACCTGCCAACAATATAGAAACAGGATTTTGGTTAGAATCGGACAGAATGATGAGCTTGGCTTTTTCTGAAAAAAGTTTAGAGACTCAAAGAAGTGTGGTTATTGAAGAATTCAAGCAGCGCTATTTTAATCAACCTTATGGTGATGTGTGGCTATTATTAAGACCACTCGCCTACACGACTCACCCCTATAATTGGCCAACAATCGGCAAAGAAATAAAACACATTGAAGATGCAAAAATGGATGATGTAAAATCCTTTTTTCATACATTTTACAATCCTACCAATGCAATAATGGTTGTTGCTGGAAATGCAACATTGGAGGAAACAAAATTGCTTACCCAAAAATGGTTTGCTCCAATAGAAGGTAAAACAAAAATTCCGAGAAATTTACCAAAGGAACCTAAACAAACAGAAGCTAGAACATTAACTGTTGAAAGAGATGTTCCTTTAGATGCAATTTATAAAGCATATCATATGTGTAAACGTATGGATGCTGATTTTTATGCGATGGATATGCTGTCCGACATATTATCGAATGGTGACTCATCACGACTATACATTGAACTTGTAAAAAAACAACAATTGTTCAGCAGTATTCATGCTTATGTTATGGGCGATTTAGATGAAGGACTTTTTGTAATATCAGGAAAATTGGTAAAAGGCATAAAAATGGAGGATGCTGAAAAAGCGATTGAAGCAGAAATTAATAAAATAAAATTACAGCTAATTGAAGACAATGAATTACAAAAAATTAAAAATAAACTGGAAAGCATTTTAGTTTTTAATCAGATGAACATTCTTGAAAAAGCAATGGGCTTAGCCACTTTTGAATTGATGGGTGATGCAACGCTGGTGAATAATGAAACAGAAAGATACGCAGCTGTAACAGCAAACCAATTGCAAAATGCTGCGAATAAGTATATTCAAGAAAGCAATTGCTCTACTTTGTATTATTTGTCTAAAAAAAAATAAAATGATAAACCGAAGCATCGTTCCTCCATCAAAAGAAATAGAACAAATAAAACTTATTGAAGCCGCAAAATCTGAATTAAGCAATGGTATTCCTGTATATACAATAAACACAGGTTCCCAACAATTAATAAAGATTGAAATTTTACTGAATGCAGGAAGTGTCAATGAGCATAAAGCCATTACAGCCCGTGCAACAAACTCTCTTTTAAAAGAAGGCACTAAAAATCATTCTTCATCACAAATAGCTGAGCAATTTGATTTTTACGGGGCTTTTTTAGAAACAGATTGCAGCAAAGACAGTGCCTGTATAGCATTGTATTCATTAAACAAACACCTTTCGAACGTACTGCCTCTGCTATCAGAAATAATGTATGAAGCTGTATTTCCACAAAATGAATTAGAGGTATATTTACAAAACTCGCATCAACATTTTTTAGTTAACAATCAAAAAGTGGATGTAATAGCACGCAACCATTTTGCCGAAATTATTTTTGGTGAAAACAAATATGGTTACAGAACAAAAGAGGAGGATTATACCAATTTAAAGCAAGATGATATAAAAGCATTTCACACAAGCTATTACTTAAATAACAGTCCAACAATTATTTTATCAGGACGTATTGATGATACAGTACACACACAACTGGATAGCCTCTTCGGCAAGTCTGCAAAAACAAAAAAACAACAACACGCAGGTATTCAACCTGTTTCCTCTTTGCAACAAAAACACCATATTGAAAAAGCTGATGCTGTGCAAACTGCCATCAGAATCGGGCGATTGCTTTTTAACAAAACACATCCAGATTATTTTGGCATGTTGATATTGAATTCATTATTGGGCGGATATTTTGGCTCAAGACTTATGTCGAATATTCGTGAAGATAAGGGATACACCTACGGAATAGGTTCAGGGGTTGTATCAATGAAACAAACAGGATATTTTGTAATCTCAACCGAGGTAGGTGTTGATGTTACGAATGATGCATTGAAAGAAATTTATTTTGAAATAAAAAGATTGCGTGAAGAACTTGTTTCGGAAGATGAACTTTCTCTGGTAAAAAATTATTTATTGGGAACATTTATTCGTAGTGCTGATGGTCCTTTTGAATTGGCAAACAAGTTTAAAGGTATTTACGAATATGGCTTGGGTTACGATTACTATACTAGATACATTGAAAGTATAAAATCTATAACTTCAAAACGTTTAAAAGAGTTAGCGAATACCTATTTGCAAGAAAAAGATTTAATTGAATTAACAGTAGGGAAGAAATAATTAAAGTTTTCCCTATTACCTATCCAAATGTAAAAATCCCTTCATAGATGTGTTCGGCTCTTTGGCACAATTGATTGTTACATCCATCATCCAAAAATAAACACCCGGGCTTGCATCCTTACCATTAGGCATCTTACCATCCCATCCAATCTTGGCATCAGTAGTTTCAAATACCTTATTACCCCATCTATTAAAAATAACCAAGGAATACTCCGATGCAAAAACAGTAATTGCTGATTGTGTTTTATCAAATGGGAAATATATATCATTCACATTATCACCATTAGGAGTAAAAATATTTGTTGCTAACAATGCAAAATTTGGTACCGAGCCTGCTGTATCAATTACAAATTTAACGGTGCTTTTGCATCCTGCATTATCTGTTATTTCAACCGTATAACTACCAGGTGCAAGGCCCGAAATGCTATTTAAATTTGTACCACTTTGACCATTTGACCACTTATAGGTATAAGGTGCTGTACCTCCTGTATTATCTATCAAAGCAGCACCATCTGCAACAGCCGGACAACTTACATTTTTTGTAGTTGTTTGTGAAGAAAAAGACGTTGAATTTATAACAACAGTATCTGTTCGGGTATGCTGAATACAAGAACTGTCAATAACAGTAACAACATAAGTTCCTGCTTCTAAATTATATATTGCAGCACCCGTTTGAGGCGGATTGGTATTCCAAGTAATAGAATAAGGAGGAGTGCCACCGGAAACAACTATACTTGCAGAACCTAGAGATGAGCAACCTACGTCTTGGGAGGTAATGGTAGCATCTAATCCCGAAGAATTACAAGGAGGCAATAAGACTTGTATTTGTGCAACAAAGCCATCACCACAAGAATATAAATTCCCATTATTTCCCAACTTCACATCATAAATATCACCATTCATTTTGTATGAAGAAACAAAAACTAAACTTGAATCATATTGCTTGATTGTATCTTGGTCACCAATAAACAAATGATCGCACTCATCGGCTGCAAGTCCGCCCCAATATATTTGAGTAGAATCGCCACCCGCAGGAAAATTAATTCTTTTGTATATTAATTGTGCACCATTTGCACCTTTCCATTTTTTCAATGCATAACCATCGTAGGTATATACATTGGTATTTGAGGTTGCTATTCCATTATAGCCATTTGAAGCACCAATAGAAAATATATTCGAACCAGCCTCTACCCAAGCATAATTTGTAGAAACATTATAAATATCAGGTGTTAAAGCAGGCATAGGCAACTTTATTAAAGCATTCGCATATAATCCATCCCCCACAGAACTTTCATTTGTAATTTGATAGCAAAATCCATAATTATCCAATGCCAAACAATTTACATCGTGACAACAATTGTTTGTTATTATATACTGCTTAGGAGTAATGTTTACAAGATTGGTATCTAAATAACAAGTTTGATAGGTAGGTGAACTAGTTCCTCCTCCTGCAATTACAGCATTGTTTGTACACCTGCTGAAAGCAATACGCCACATTTCTGCAAACTGACTATTGCCTGTAAAAATAGCTGTTTGAACTCCTGCAGGATTTAACTTAACAGCATTGGCGCCTGACATAAAGTTAAAACCTTCCACTAAATAAATACTCCCACTGCTTATATCAATAGCAAAATCGCCATAATAGCCTGCGCCATTTTGAAATGAATTATACGTCCAAACAAGCACACCTGCAGAGGTATACTTATTTAATTGCAAAAGATTACCACCTCCTCCATAAACATAAACATTCCCATACTTATCGTAATCAACATCATATCCTTTGTTAACTCCAGTAAAGCTCGGATTTGTTGTCCAAGGGTCTATTACTATAACATCTGTTGGTCTTAGTGGGTGAATATTGCCTACTTTAAAACTAACTTTTTTATTTTTTAAAATAAAGGAACTCTTTAATTCCTTTTTACTACTTTGAAGATATGTATAGGGTTTATGGTCGGTAATAACACCCATTGGTGAAACGATACTTACATTTCCATTTTTATCCATTGAAACTCCTTTGCTGATTGGATAAACCATCTTTACTTTCGATAAATCGGCACCATAATGAACCAACAAACTATATTTTATTCCAACTGTATCTTTCATAAATTCAAATACAACATCTATATTAGGATACATATTTTTATATATCAATTTTTTATAAGCAGATGATTTAAATGTAGCATTTGGTATTGTATTTTTTGTGTCAGAACAGGTATAATAATTATTCACCTTATCCTCTGTTTCAACTACTACATTTGGATTTGAGCCCTCCCACAGCAATTCGTGGTATTCTCCTACCAACGTATATTTTTTCTTTTCCTCTTCTCGTACATTAGCATCCTTTTCACCATTCGGTTCTGACTTTTTAAGTTTCCTTACAGTATGCTCAACTAAATAACCCTTTTTTGTAAAATAGTAACGAACACCATCTATATGCGCTTCGTATAGTATCTCATTCGATTTCAACTTGCCTTTCACTTCAAATTGCCCCTTATTTTCAACAAAGTTTTTTTGCTCAAAAGGTTTTTTAACGACCCAATTTACTTGAGCATACAGGAACATTGGTAAACAAATTAATAGTATAGAAAAGCCAAATTTTATTTTGGAGTTAAATATATTTTGCATAGCTGTATTTATATTGGGTTACCAATAATACAGAATTAGAAGGATATGTCCAAATTTATTGGTGTTTATTCATTCTGAATTTTTAAAACAATTTTGTACATTTGAGTACCATAACATTAAATGAGAAAATATACTTTAATACTTTTCGTTGGCACTTTTTTTATCAATTATATTGGATGTAAAACAGATGGTGCTATTAAAGACCTTCCCAACAATGGCAGTAACGTAATAGAACCCAAAACTAATTACAATACAAAAAATGTCATCATCATTATTATGGATGGTGCGCGTTATAGTGAATGCTGGGGTGATACAAGCCATCAACACATACCGAACATTACAAATACCATTGTCGCCAACGGAGTTGTTTCTACCAACTTTTTCAACAATGGCTCTACATTAACAAATCCAGGACATTCAGCAATCACAACCGGTGTATATCAAAACATTAATAATGGAGGAGCTGAAACTCCACAGAATCCCTCTATTTTTAATTACTATTTACAAGCAAGTAAAAAGAAGCCAGATGCTTGTTGGGTAATTACTTCAAAAGATAAATTACAAGTACTAAACAATTGTACAAATAAAAGTTGGAAGGATGCGTATCAACCAATGACCGACTGTGGAAACAATGGTCTTGCAAGCGGTTATCGCCACGATACCATTACACTGCAACATGCATTAAACATCTTAAAAAATTACCACCCAAACCTAAGCATTATTAATTTTAGAGAACCCGATTATACGGCACACGGTGCCGACAGCCTAGGCTATATTAAAGGAATTGAGGATGTTGATGGCTACATAAAAAAAATATGGGATCTTGTACAGTCTGATACAGCTTTTAAAGATAAAACTACCCTGATTGTGACCAACGATCACGGCAGACATTTAGATGGAACAGCCAACGGATATATTTCGCACGGTGATGAATGTTATGGCTGCCGACACATTAACTTTTTTGCTTACGGACCTGATTTTAAGAAAAACACCATTGTAAACACTACATACGAACAAATAGATATACCTGCAACAATAGCCGAATTAATGGGTTTTAAAATACCTACGGGCGAAGGAAAAGTAATGTGGGATTTTTTCAATAAAAAATAAACCCAGCCATGTTCTCGTCCCGAAATGTACTCATATCATTAATTATTACTTCTTTTATTGCAACCATTCTATTTATTTTAAATCATTATAATTTAACTTTTATTCCCTCAATGGTGCTCACTACATCCAGGTGGATAGTAGTTATTTTATTACTTATATTTGGTATACAGAAAAAATCACTTACCACCTGGATATTTATAAGTATGGTGGTGGGTGCTGAAATTGGCTATGATTTCCCTGAAGCGGCAGATGCCCTGAAGGTAGTAAGTAAAGCATTTTTAAAATTAATAAAATCCATAGTGGCTCCCCTACTCTTTGGTACACTTGTGGTTGGAATTGCAGGACACTCCAACATAAAGCAAGTTGGAAGAATGGGAATTAAATCATTGTTGTATTTTGAAGTGGTTACAACCATAGCCCTGTTTGTAGGTTTGGCAGCAATTAATATTACACAGGCAGGTGCAGGTGTTACGCTAACTGCTACAAACAATACCGAAAAAATTGAAGCTGTAAAACAAAGTGCCGGTGATATCGTATTGCATATTTTTCCCGAAAACATTGCTAAATCGGTTGCCGAAGGTCAAATATTACAAGTAGTAATTTTCAGTGTATTGTTTGGTATTGCAATGGCTATGTTGCCGGCAGATAAGAAACGCCCTATGCTGGAATTTGCCGAAAGCCTTTCGGAAGTAATGTTTAAATTCACCAACATTATTATGTACTTAGCACCCATTGGTGTAGGTGCTGCAATTGCATATACCATAGGTACTATGGGATTCGGAATACTCATAAATTTATTTCAATTATTAGCTACACTCTATGCTGCCTTAATTGTTTTTGTGCTTGGCGTATTGCTGCCCATAGCATTGATTTTTAAAGTACCAATAAAGAAATTCATTAAAGCCATTGGCGAACCGGTATCGATTGCATTTGCCACAACCAGCTCCGAAGCAGCATTGCCAAGAGCAATGGAAGCAATGGAAAAATTGGGTGTGCCTCGAAAAATTGTATCCTTTGTGATGCCAACAGGTTATAGTTTTAACTTGGACGGCACCACACTTTACCTTTCACTTGCCTCTGTATTTGTTGCACAAGCTGCAGGTATCGATATGAGTTTTAGCCAGCAACTAATTATGGTTTTTACATTAATGCTAACCAGTAAAGGTGTAGCAGGTGTTCCAAGAGCATCCTTGGTTATATTATTGGGCACAGCAGCTTCATTCGATTTACCAACCGAACCCATCTTTGCCATACTCGCCATTGATGCATTAATGGATATGGCTCGAACATCGGTTAATGTAATTGGAAATTGCTTGGCCACTGTTGTCATTGCTAAATGGGAAAATGAATTTGTTGAATCGTAAAAAATATTCAAAATGAACAAAACTCTATTCTTTTATTTTGCGCTTTGTATTTCAATTGTTACTGCTCAAACTCCAGTAAAAATAGGAAGTTTAAAACAAGCCAACGAAAAATTTAAGGTTGGCAATTACGATGGAGCATTGGAGGAATATTTATTGTTAAAGGAAAATAATCCTGTAGACGATAAGTTAGATTATAATATTGCAGTGTGCTATCTTAACACAAATATCGACAAGGAAAAAGCACTCCCCTATCTCGAAAAAATAGTTAAACTACCCAAATACGATCCCAATGCAATGTATTTGTTGGGGAGGGCATATCACTTTCCAATCGATTTGATGATGCATTAAAATGCTACAAAGAATTCCGACAAATGGGCTTGGGTACAGAAGATAATTTGGCAGATGTAGATTTAGAGATTGAATACTGTTACAATGCCAAAGAGATTATAAAATTCCCGATAGATTTTACTTTTGAAAACCTGGAAAAAAATATAAACTCACAATTTCCCGATTACTACCCATTCATTTCAAACGATGAATCATTTTTGTTATACAATACTCGAAGAGATGAAAATTCAAAAATGGCAGTGAGCGGTCAATATATGTCGAATGTATACGTTAGTTATGAAAAAGATGGGAAATGGTTAAAATCGAAAAGCATCGGAGAAAATATAAACTCTGTTGGAGGCGATGAGGAAATTGTAGGCTGTTCAGCCGATGGCAATACACTCATTTACAACTTTGATAATAATATTGGATTTGGTGATATTTTTATCGGTCCAAAAGAGGGAAGCAGTTTTTTTACACCCATTAAATTAAACCAAAACATCAACTCGCGCGAAGGAGAAATATCTGCATCCATTTCGCCTGATGGTAAAACCTTATATTTTACAAGTAACCGTCCGGGAGGCTACGGAGGAATGGACATATACCGCGCTGTTAAATTGCCCAATGGAGAATGGAGCCAAGCATATAACTTGGGTAAAAATATCAATACGCAGTTTGATGAAGATTTCCCAACCATTTCAAAAGATGGAAAAACATTGTATTTCAGTTCAAAAGGACATACTTCAATGGGTGGTTATGATATTTTTAAAACGATGTGGAGCGACTCAACCAATGGTTGGGTAAACCTTAAAAATGTAGGCTATCCTATCAATACTTCTGACGACAATATGAACCTCTGTATGGAAGACCAAGGACGTTATGGCTATATATCAGCCTTGCGTAAAGAAGGAATGGGTGATTTGGATATTTACCGTGTTGTATTCAATACCGTTGAACCAAAATACACATTGATTACAGGACTTATTTCAAGCTCCGACAATGTTATTAAAAAAATAACCTGAGCAAGTATTTCTGTGAGCGATAAAAACTCTGGCAGTAACTATGGCGAGTACCTTCCAAATCCACAAACAGGAAAATATGTTATTATTTTACCTCCAGGAAATTACACCATTAGCATTAGCAGCGATGGCCTTAAAACGCTTTCTGAGAATATTGATTTGGCCGACAAAAGTTCCTTTGTAAATGAAATAAATAAGAATTTTGTGTTGATGCCGAAATAAAATCAATTTGGTAATTTGAGAATTAATTAATTTGAAAATGATTTGTTTACTGCTATCATTATTCATTTTCAATTATCAATTACCTTACAAGCGTTACATCCCTCTTCTGCTTTAACTCCAACACCTCTGTATACTCTTTTTTAGCAGTATCAAAGGCTGCAATAATTTGTTCTCTTTCGCTTATCAAACTTGATATAAAAAGACTCTTTTTATAGAACAGCGATAACAACATCCATTTGGTGCGTATTTTATCTACACGGTAATAATACCAATAGCCGAATATGCCACTCAAGGGAAGGCTAATGGCATAGACCACTGTGAGCCATTGGATATGCGTAAACTTCCAACACAAAACAATTTGAACTGTATAAAAAATAAGAAAGGTAAACATACCCAGCACCATTGAAATAGCACCTCTAAACTCTATTGATTTAGCTACTTTATTGGCTACCCAACCGGGAATTTCAAAAGGCAAAAAATTATTTATTAAGCCATACAAATAGAAAGGAAATCCGATTATAATAGTCAATAGAGAATTAAAACTACTTCGTAAAAAAGTTTTGCTTACACTACTTTTCACTAAATCGGTATCGCTTATATCCATTGCATTCAATTTGCGAAAATAGTTAGCTATTTGCTGACGAATTTCCTCTACTCTTTGCGGCTGATGAATGGAAAAATAGTGGACGGTTTCTATGATATTTTTAGTCAATATAAAATCCTGTGATTTATCATTCTTCCCTACTCCACTGTCTTTCGAAAGTTTATATTTATAGAGTGTTTCCACATCTTTTACCAGTTCATTTATTTTATCGTCTTCAATGGCTATTATTAATTTCTCCAGTCGAACCCGTATTTCCTCGGTTAAATTTGCAGCACCTTTAAATGTATCCAAAGTGTATTCATCTTTATAATCGGAAACAGCAATGGGTGTATCAATGTTCACAAACAAATCCTGGTTGAATTTATGCGGATTTACATAGTTCAACCCTATATTAAAAATTTGTATTCCCAATTTAAAATCATTTCGAGCTTCGGCACCTAATACAATGCGGGCGGCACCTGTTTTTATAGGACGTAATTTTCTTTCGGTGATGCTTGTACCTTCCGGAAACATTAAAATAGCTCCCCCCTTTTCCAAATGCTCAAAGCACTTCACAAAAGTGTCTTTATTTTTGTTCATTTGAGATGGGTCGTCCTGCTTCCTATAAACAGGAATCATATTTAACCTTGAAAAAAGCCAAGTAAGAAAGCTACCTTTAAACAATTCGCCCTTTGCTAAAAAATACACTTTTCTCTTTAGCATTGAGGCTATTAAAATAGGATCCATAAAGGTGCTGGGATGATTTGCCAATACCAACAGTGGACCACTTTTTGGTATCAATTCCATATTACGAACAGTTACATTGCGAAAAAAAACACGCACAGTAATTCGCATTAATACTTTCAGAAGTGAGTACAGCATAATTATTAAAAGGAGTAAAAATCTAACCTTGGTAGTAAACTATTTTTTTAGTTTCAAAAAACTCTTCTTCAAAATAATGTGATAATTCAACGATGTGTACCTTTTTAGAGAAGTCCTTCAGTTCCTCGGTTAAATCACCTCCCTTTAAACAAATAATACCGTTACGAAGATGGTTCTTCGATTGCTTTCCAATTCTGTTTCGTACCCACCCATAAAACTCCGGAAAAGCTGTAACGGCTCGGCTTACAACAAAGTCGTATGGCTCACGTATTTCTTCAGCCCTAATTTGCTCAGCACTTATGTTGGTGAGCTTTAAAGCGGCAGCTACTTCGTTCACAACTTTTATTTTTTTAGCTATAGAGTCCACCAAATGAAAGGTGCATTCGGGAAATAAAATTGCCAAGGGAATGCCCGGAAAACCTCCGCCTGTACCCACATCCAAAACACGTGTACCGGGAACAAATTGAATGAATTTAGCAATGGCTAGTGAATGTAAAATATGACGTTCGTATAGCAAATCGATGTCCTTGCGCGACACCACATTTATTTGATTGTTCCAAAAAGTATAAACGGATTGTAGTTGAGCGAACTGCTCCTTTTGTAAAATTGTTAAATCGGGAAAATACTTTTCAATGAGTAAAATGTCTGCCATACAATGAACCAAAGGTTAATGATCCATTTTTATCAAGATGTGTTGCAATAAATCACGGGCTCTGAACAATTGTGCTTTTACTGTTCCAATAGGCAAATTGAGTGCTTTGGCAATCTCCTCATAACTTAACTCTTCAAAATAACGCATCTCAACCAATTTTTTGTAATGCGGTTTTAGCTTATCCACTACTTCACGCATCATTTTAACCTTTTCCTTTTTAATAATATGTTGTTCAGGATCGGGGTCATCGGCCTTTATGTTAATCGACATCCCAGTTCCTTCCTCATTATCCAAAGGTTTATCCAATGAATAGCTTATGCGTTTTTTGCGCATAAAATCAATACAATTATTCGTTGCTATTTTAAACAACCAGGTACTAAATGCAAAATTGGGAGTGTATTGATCGAGACGTTTAAACGCTTTTCCAAATGCCTCAATGGTTAAATCATCTGCATCGTCTTTGTTGTTCACCATCTTCAACAACATAAAATAAAGCGATTCACGATAGCGTCCCATCAATTCGGCATAAGCCTTTTGATCACCATTAGAGAGAGCGAGCTGCACCAATGCATAATCATACGCCCCTTTGCTTGAAAGATTATTGTCGCCTATCTCCATTGATGCTTTTTAACAAACAAATTTGAAACAAAAACAATCGGATAAACCACCAACAATACCAACTCCATAATAAATGAAATTGGCCATAAGTCAGATTCATTCAATTTATCCATTGATTTTTTAAAGATAATCATTTGCAACAACAAACGAAACACAAAAAGTGAGATTATGACTAAGACTTGTATTTTAAAGACCAACAATAGAATTAAGGAAACAAAAAATAAATATTGCGAAAGTGAAAGTAAGCCCAAACGAAATTTACTGGCAACATTGTAATGCTTAGCTGTGGTAATATGCCTACGCTTTTGATTGACCCAAGTTTTAAATGTTGTTTTTACATTGGATACGGTGTGGCTTGCAATGGCTACCTCTATTGTGCTATTTCGCTTTGTTGCGGCTTCGTTCACAAACAAATCATCGTCACCCGACTCAATATGGTAATGCGATGCAAATCCTTTCATTTTAAAAAAAAGTGATTTTTTATAGGCAAGGTTTCTGCCCACCCCCATATATGTTTTACCAATCAAAGAATAGGAAAGATATTGCAATGCAATAAAATAAGTATCGAAGCGAATTATTTTATTTAAGAAGCCCGACTTCTTTTCATAAGCACCATAACCGAGTACAATTTCGGCATCCTCTCTAAACTCGCTCATCATACATTTAATCCAATCAGGCGAAGACGGTATACAATCGGCATCAGTAAGCAATAGATGTTCGTTCTTTGCCCCTTTTATTCCTAACATCAATGCAAATTTTTTACCGTGACTAAAATGATCGTCTTCCTTGATGGTAACTATTTTTAAGTTATTGTATTTTTTTGAAAGCTCTTCCAATATCTCACCTGTATTGTCATAGGAACAGTCATTCACAACTACCACTTCAAAATCGGGGTAGTTTTGCTGCATAATAAAAGGTATAAAAGATTTTAAATTATCGTCTTCGTTACGCGCACAAATAATAACCGAAACTGGAGGGGTATCTAAGGAAGTATCTTTCTTCTTATAAAAAGCCAAACGGCTAAATACCCTGAGATAAAACCAACATTGCAACAATAGCGAAAGCGCAAAAATACCGAGCAATATATTGCTTAGTAAAACAAAGTCAATTTTATCTACTATCATAACGAACAAAATTACCTTACTGCAATAGACGTTTATGTATTATCTTTGGCAGAGTTTAAACAAAGTAATTAACAATATTAGGTCCCGTATTTTTGTATGAAATTTAAAGTGAGTGCCACAGATAGTAAATGCAAAGCAAGGGCAGGTGAAATAATTACGGATAACGGAACCATACAAACGCCCATTTTTATGCCGGTAGGAACGGCAGGAACGGTAAAGGCTGTTCATCAACGCGAGTTGGCAAATGAGGTAAATGCACAAATTATATTAGGAAACACCTATCACTTGTACTTACGACCAGGAATTGATACAATTGAAAAAGCGGGAGGTTTACACAAATTTATAAATTGGAAAAAACCTCTTTTAACCGATAGTGGCGGTTATCAAGTATACTCGCTTGCCGACAGAAGAAAACTAACAGAAGAAGGCGCTCAGTTTAGTTCGCACATTGATGGCTCAAAACACTTTTTTACACCGGAAAATGTGATGGATATTCAACGTACCATTGGTGCCGATATCATTATGGCATTTGACGAATGTACTCCATACCCTTGTGAATATAGCTATGCCAAAAAATCAATGGAGATGACACACCGTTGGCTTAAAAGATGCATACAGCAGTTTGATACAACTGAACCCAAATATGGTTATTCTCAAGTATTTTTTCCTATTGTACAAGGAAGTGTTTACAAGGATTTAAGAAAGCAATCGGCCGAATTTATTGCTGAGCAAAATCGGGAAGGCAATGCTATTGGAGGATTATCGGTTGGAGAACCCATTGAAGATATGTACGAAATGACCGAATTGGTATGTGGAATATTACCTACCGACAAACCCCGTTACCTAATGGGAGTAGGAACACCTGCGAACATTCTTGAATCAATTGCATTAGGAATAGACATGTTTGATTGTGTTATGCCCACCCGAAATGCACGACACGGTTTATTGTTTACACAAAACGGCATCATCAACATTCGAAATGAAAAATGGAAAAATGATTTTTCGATATTGGATGAAAACGGAACTTCCTTTGTGGACAAAGAGTATTCAAAAGCATATTTACGCCATTTGGTACATTCGCAAGAAATACTTGCGGCACAAATTGCAAGCATCCATAACTTGGCTTTTTATTTGTGGCTAGTGAACGAAGCGCGAGCAAAAATTATTGAAGGAACATTTTACGAATGGAAGAATGCAATGGTTAAAAAAGTAACGCAACGCTTGTAATGAAAAAAATTGACCTCTATATCATTGGGAAGTTCTTGGGTACTTTTGTCTACTCCATTCTCCTAATAATGGTTATTGTTATTATTTTCGATATTTCGGAACATATGGAGGACTTTCTTGAAAAATCACCCCCATTATCAGCCATCGTAGTTGACTATTACTGTAATTTCGTACCATTCTTTGCAAATTTCTTCAGTCCACTTTTCACCTTTATCTCAGTCATTTTTTTCACTTCACGAATGGCTTCAAATACAGAGATTGTTGCCATATTAAGTAGTGGGGTTAGTTTTCGCAGATTACTTGTTCCTTTTATGATAGGAGCAGCTTTTATTGCTTCACTGTCATTCTTTTTAGGAAACTTTGTTATACCTCACGCCAATTTAAGACGCTTACAATTTGAAAACACATACATACACAACCACTTCCGAAACAACGACATCAATATACACAAGCAAATTAGTCCGGGTACTTTTGTGTACTTTGATAACTTCAATGATTTAGATAATATAGGATATAAATTTTCGCTCGAAAAAATGAACAAAGGTGAAATGTATTATAAATTGATGGCCGAAGAAGTTCGCTACGACAGCACCACATCAAAATGGAAACTCAAAAACTATAGAATAAGGTATATTGATAAAGACATTGAATTACTTAAAATTGGTGCTGAATTAGACACCGTTTTTGCCTTTACACCAATTGAATTTGGTGATAAATCAGACAATATTTATACGATGAACTATAGTGAGTTAGATAATTTTATTCAATCGGAGAAGTTAAAAGGAAGCGACAATTTAGAATACTGTTACATAGAAAAATACAGAAGGGTTTCCTTTCCTTTTGCAACTTTTATCCTAACACTTATTGGTGTATCAATGGCTAGCCGGAAAGTGCGTGGAGGAATTGGGTTGCATTTGGGGATGGGATTGCTAATCAGCTTTTCGTATATTTTATTTATGCAAATATCAACAACTTTTGCAACCAATGGCAGTATGTCGCCATTTTGGGCAGTATGGACACCCAATATTATTTACTTCTTTATTGCAATTGGGCTATTGAGAATGGCACCTAAATAGTTTAGCGCACCAAGGTCACAAAACCTTTTTCCTCTATTACCGTTTTATCGTTACCGCAAACAGTATTGCCCGAAAGTATCCAATAATAAGAACCTGCAGGAACATCCTTCCCTTTCGACTTACCGTCCCAATTTACTTTTGTGTCGGTGGTTTCAAAAACCAATTGTCCCCAACGATTAAAAATTCTTAAAGTTGTATTCATTAAAGTTTGCAGCTCCTATATTGTAGGTATCGTTTGTATTATCACCATTGGGAGTAAAAATATTGGGTGGTGCAAATTGTGGCGCTTTTGTAAGTACTTCTATCTTAATAGTATCAGAAACCACACATAGACCCTTGGTTAAAGTTACCGAATAGCTACCCGATTTAGTAATAGAAATACTTTCGGTAGTATCACCCGTATTCCACAAATATTTGTCAGAAGGGGAGTTTGCTTTTAAAGTCAATGATGTACCACAAAATGAGGTATCAGCAGGTAATTTAAATTCAGGTGCATTTAGCGTAATAAAAACAGAGTCCCGTTTCTGACAACCACTTGCATTTGTTACTTCAACCCAATAGGTACCTGTTTTAGTTACTTGAATACTTTGTGAAATTGCATTGTTACTCCATAAATAACCGGACCAACCTGCACCGGCATCTAAAGTATAACTGTTGCTACATACACTGGTGTCATTCCCTAATAATGCGGCTGTGTTATCAAAAAAACTTTCTATAAAAGTGGGTAAACCAAAAATAGCCATACCTGCACCAAGATTCACTGCCGTTGCTTGGTAACCACAACCTACTCCAACAACATTTGGAGTATTAATTACATCGAGCGTTGATAAGTTTGACGTAGAAATATATATTTTACCATTTTTAGCTAAACCAAGTCCGCCGATTGTCAAAGCAACATTCTGCACCACTGTATACTTTGAAGCTAAAATAGCTGCTGGACTACCTGCATTTAAATCATATTGAAATATTCTATCCGGAAATATTCCAAAATAAACCTTGCTATTGTCTGGTGAAAAACAAACACCGTAAGGTCCGTCAAAGTTATTAGGTGGATAAGTATCTGTTATAACATTTGATAAGACCCCAGTTGAATTATTAAAATCAAAAATTTCCATTTTGTTTACGTTTACCCAGTTTGAAGAAGCAATTTTCTTTCCATTCGGGGACGCTTTTAGGTAACCTATAGTCTCTTCTTGTCCTCCAAATCCACCTTGAACACCAATATATACTCCAATATTTGTAATCACTGGAGCTTGAATACCTGCATTCGTAATTAGATATGAATAATACGCATTGCTACTGTATTTATGAGCAATGACCCAAATATCATGGCCATTACAATGCATCACGGCTGTAACTTTTTCGGTAGTAGTGTCTATCAATTGAACATTCTTAGTTCCGTTTACATCACCTAATCCTCCTTGTAGAGTCATATCCACAACCGAATAGGTTAATCCTCCTGCAGCTTGAGCTGCAACAGTAAATACATAAAACAGATTTGAGCTTACCGGATTTGGAACAATAATAGCAGATTGTGTAGATGAACCATCACCCAACAAACCAGAACCATTCGGCATTTGTATATTGTTTCTATTGTAAATTGTTAAACCATCGGTATAAAACAGTAATTACCCTGTAGTTTTGTCGCTTATACTAGCGCAACCTTCGCTGGTAGACATAGCACTACCGGCTACCGCAACCGGATTAGGACCTGAAAAATCAAGGGCTGCAGCACTTCCAAAATACCAGAAATTAGATTCGTTTTGGGCGTATGTAGTATGAATTATGCAAGCAGTAATTGCTAAAACAAACAAGTTTTTTGAAATTGATTTCATCTCTAAGGTTTTTTTGTTACGGTTTGTTAAATGTAGAAAATTAGATTGAGTTAGATATTATTAGGAAAGATAAATTTTTGGACAGCCTTTCAATTCTTCCTTAATTGAGCGGGTTACTTCTAATGATTCAAGTCAAAAATAAATTCTATTTAAAACGCTTAATTATATTCAGGGATTAACTCCGTTGATCCCTACTAACAAAGAAGTGGATCAAAAAAGAACCTCACTTCGCTCGGTAGTTTTTATTTTCAGGTTTACGAGTAAAAGCAAGCTTTACTCGTAAACCTGAAAATAAAAAGTTCTGCCAATTGGCAGAACTTTTTTGATCATCAGTGGTCTTGCAGGGATTCAAACCCCGAACCTTCTCATCCGTAGTGAGACGCTCTATTCAGTTGAGCTACAAAACCAATATGGGTGCAAATATAAACAAATTTACATTATCACTTTATCTGCGATTCTTTTTTCTGCAATTGCTTTGGCTGCGGCAGCTGTAGTAATATTTTGCTGTTTTGCTTGTTTGAATATATCCAGGGTTAAATCGTATATTTTTTCAGCTTTTGCTAATGCTTGCTCCCTATTATATCCTTTTAATTCGGAATACACATTAATTAAACCACCTGCATTGATTAAAAAATCGGGTGCATACAACATACCTTTATCCATTGCCATCTTTCCGTGTACATTCTCATCTTCTAATTGATTGTTTGCGGCACCTGAAATAATTGAACATTTTAAGCGATTCAAAGTATTTGTATTGAGTGTAGCACCTAAAGCACAAGGAGCATAAATATCTATGTCTAAATCATAAATACCATCACCCAGCATCACTTTTGCACCTGTTTCTTTGGCTATCTGCATTAACCTCTCTTCATTAATGTCGGTTATGGTAATGTTTGCATTTTCTTTTGCCAAATGCCTTACCAAGTGCTCTCCAACGTGACCAACACCTTGCACCAATACTTTTTTTCCACTCAAGGAATCATTACCCCACACTTCTAAAGCAGATGCTTTCATTCCCATATATACACCAAAAGCAGTAACGGGCGAAGGATCGCCACTGCCCCCCATTGACTCAGGAATACCGGTAACGTGATTGGTTTCCATTTTAACATATTCCATATCCTTTGTGCCTATGCCTACATCTTCTGCAGTAATGTACTTTCCTCCTAAACTGTTCACAAACTGACCGAATTTACGCATCAATGCTTCATTCTTTTGTGTTTTAGAATCGCCCATAATAACCGCTTTTCCTCCACCTAAATTCAATCCTGATATGGATGCTTTATAACTCATCCCTC
>CAIMGI010000001.1 GCA_903840505.1 uncultured Bacteroidota bacterium | reverse complement strand
TGTCCGTTACGGAAGCAGAAGCTAGAGTAGTTAAAGAATTCGAATCAGCAGGTGTGAGCTTAGAGTATGAAGTATCAGCTGCAAGAGAATCTAAAATCTTACAAGTTATCGCATAATGGCTATCGAAACAAAAATCGAAGAAGTTAAAGAGGTAGTAATGAAAAGAGTTCCACCGGGTGACAGATGGTCACCTGTTGGTTCTCCATCAGTTACTTTGGATAGTTTGACGGATGCATTGGAATATCACTTCCAAAACACAGGACAAACGGAATTCTTCCTGTCTGCTAGAAAAGGGACAGTAGAGGTTATCCATACGCAAGAGGTTAAGGTTGAGAAACCTATTACCAAATACTCCCTATATGGGGAGGATTAGTATTCGTTTACTAAAAAACACTATATTTATATAAAATTCTAAAAAACAAAAATTATGAGTACATTCGCTATTGTAGTATTGGTATTGGCTGTTGCAGGTATCGCTACGTTTATCGCTATGAAAACCGGTAAGGTTAAAGATGCAAACAACAACAACATCCCTGATGCTATCGAAGAAAAGGTAGAGGAAGTTAAAGAGGTTGCTAAGAAAGTAAAGGCAGTTGCTGAGAAAGTAACTAAGGTTGCAAAGACAGTTGTAGTAGAAAAGAAAGCTACAAAGAAAGCAGCACCTAAGAAGACTAAGTAATAATGAACAAACTACTATCCGAAGAACTAATCCAATTAGAAACGGAGTTAAACCAACTTAAGAAGCAGTTATTTGTAGAAATGATTACTGAAGGAGTTGATGACCCTGGTATACTTAAATGTGTATTCTTAGCTGGAGGACCTGGTAGTGGTAAATCATATACTGCCAAAGAAATATTTGGAGTTGGTAAATCTGCAATTAGTTCAGTATCCTCTGGTGGTTTGAAGCTGGTAAATTCCGATACTGCTTTTGAGAAAGCTTTAAAAGATAATGGTATCAATCCTAAAGATTTGGGAAAGTTTGAAAGAGAAGACCCAAAAATGTGGGATTTTATTGCTGGAGAAGAAAACCCAAAATCAATTCGTAATCAGGCCAAAAAAATCACAAAACAACAACAAGCTTTTTATGAAGCTGGTAGGTTGGGATTGATTATTGATGGTACTGGTGATGAGGTAACAAAGATTAAGGAGAAAAAAGCTCACGCCGAATCATTAGGATATGATTGTTATATGGTATTTGTAAACACATCATTGGAAGTTGCACAAGAAAGAAACGCATCCAGAGATAGAACATTATCAGATGACAGAGTTAAAGCTATTTGGAAGGCATGTCAAAACAATTTAGGAGCATTTCAATCTATGTTTAGTGGAAACTTTATCATTGTGGATAATACCGAATATAAGAAATACCAATCTAAATTTAAAGACAGAAAATCAGGCGAAGTAAAAATCGTTGATACTAATATAGCACAAAACATTCAAAAGGCAATCAATTCGTTTTTAAGAAAATCTATTTACAACCAAATCGGAAAGAAATGGATACAAACGGCTAGAATGCTTAAGAACGCTAATATTATAAAATAGGTTATACCAATAGGTTACGTTACACTTTATACTAAAATGTAACAACAAATGGCAAAGTCGGTAGGTTCAGCTAACAAAGTATCTTTCGGTAAAAGAAAGACTGGAAAAATTAATGGTAGGAAATCATACGGCCCCAAATCTCAAGCACCTAAGAGGTACAAAGGACAGGGGAAGTAATTAAAAGAAAGAAGTTATGAAAGTTTGGTTATGGAGAGCCTTAGGGCTGTTATTTGTAGGTTGTGCATACATTGGGGCTATTGTTCCCGGGGTACCAATGACAACCTTTGTTATATTGGCCGCATGGGCATTCGCTAAGAGTTCGCCGAAGTTAAATCATTGGTTACACACTCACCCAACATTTTCACCATATCTTATTCGATGGGAAGAAAAAAGTATTTATCCAACAAAGGTTAAATGGATTATGTTAGCTACTATGATAGGTAGTTATACATTCCTATTATTCACATTATGGCACAAACCAGCCACACTTATTGGTATTGGTGGATTTATGTTATTTTGGTTAGTATGGGCTTGGAGATATCCGGGTTCAGAAGAAGAATGGAAGGAAAGAAAAATCAATGGTAAGAAAATAGGTTGGTTCAAATAACTAAGTAAATTATGGAAGATGTTACGTTAATCATTCAGGGTAGATTGATGCAAGATTCCTATGATTTTTACATAGATAATTATAAAGATTGCCCTGTAATAATATCTACTTGGGTTGATAATGTAATTGATTTCAAAAATCTACCAGAAAACTTTATTGTTTTATTATCACCATATCCATATGATTTTGGGG